>JAMCWS010000065.1 GCA_023480605.1 bacterium | reverse complement strand
CGCTTTGCTGGTGAAGTCGTCGGCGGTACGCTGGTGGAGCGTCTGGCTGTAGCCCATGATGATCATCAGCATGTTGTTGAAGTCGTGGGCCACGCCGCTGGCGAGTTTGCCGATCGCCTCCATCTTCTGCATCACGGCCAACTGGTCTTGGCTTTTGCGCAGAGCCTCCTCGGATTCCTTGCGCTCGGTGATGTCGACCACCGTGCCGAGGAAACGCACGGCGCGCCGCGTGCCTGCGACATCGGCGAACATGGCCCGCCCCTTGGCGTGGAGCCAGCGCGCCGCGCCGGCGGGGGTCAGCACACGGTAGTCGATGTCGAATTCGCCGGTGCCGGCCGGGTCGAGCGCCCGCCGGACGCTCTTGTCGGTCCGGTCGCGGTCGTCGGGGTGCAGGCGACTGAGAAAGAACTCATAACTGAGCTTCGCGTCGGCCGCCACGACGAACAGTTCGCGGGTCTGCGCCGACCACTCCAATTCGCCGGTGACGGGGTTGTAATCCCAGGTGCCCAGACCGGTGGCTTCGACGGCCAGGCGCAGCCGGTTTTCGCTTTCGCGCAGGGCTTCTTCGGCGCGGCGCAGGTCGGTGATGTCTTCGTTGACGATGATGACGCCGAGGATCTCGCCCTGGTCGCCCAGCATCGGGACGGCCGAATTGAGAATTGTTTTACGCCGGCCGTCGAAGGTCTCGATGTCGACGAGTTCGTTGAGGACCGTTTCGCCGCGGGTGAGAGCACGATGGGCGGCCCAGTCTTGGGCGGCAAGTGGCTTGCCGGTGTCGGACCACCAGCCCTTGTAGAGGTGATATTGCTCGGGCCCGACAAGTTGGACCCCGCCCCAGAGTTTATCGGCGGCGGGATTGGCCACGATCAATTTCCCCTGGCTGTCGGCGAACCAGACCCCCACGGGCAGCGCCTTGAGCACTTCACGCAACTGCTTTTCGCTGCGGATGAGGGCCACTTCGGTCCGCCGGCGTTCGGCGATGTCCTGGATGACGACGATGAAATACTTGGGCTGTCCGGCCGGGTCGCGCAGCAGCGAGACGGTCTGCGAAATCCAGAGCGGCGCGCCGTCGCGCCGGAGCAGTCGCTTGTCGAGCGTATATTGCGGGATTTCGCCGCTGAGCAGCCGGCGAGCCTCGGCCATTTCGCGCGGCGTGTCTTCAGGCGCGGTGATATCCTCGAAACGGCGGCACATGAGTTCCTGACGGTCGTAGCCCAGCAGGACGCAGAGCTTTTCGTTGACGCGCCGCAGGCGGCCGTCGATCCCCACGTGGGCGATGCCGACGGCGGCCTGTTCGAAGGTGGCCCGAAAGCGTTCTTCGCTCTCGCGCAGGGCTTCCTCGGCGCCACGGTATTCGGTCACGTCGGAGATGACGGCGAGAACCCCGTTGACGTTGCCGTGCGCGTCGAGGATGCGCGTCGTCCACATCTGCACGTAAATCGGCGTGCCATTCCGGGTGCGGCGCTTGAGGCGGACGCCGGCCGCGTCGGCGCCTTCGTAGGCCGCGCGCAGCATCGCGTCGGATTTGGCGCGCTCCTCCTCCGGAACGAAGGGGGCCTCCCTCCCGATCGCCTCGTCGGCCGTCCAGCCGAACATGCGCCGGGCGGCGGCGTTCCAGGTGCGGATTTTGAGTTCGTGGTCGAAAGTGAGAATCGCCAGCGGCGCCGTGTCGATGAGGGATTCCAGTTTACGGTGGCTTTCGATCAGGCGATTTTCAGAACGGTCGATGATGCGGATATCACGGCGGATCAGGAAATAGAGGAGGAGAGCGCCGACGAGAACGAAGCCCCAGCCCTTGACGGTCTGGAACCGGGTCAACAGCCACGGATCGCCCACCAACCAGGCCAGAATCCTGTCGGACAAGACGATCCATAGACCGCCGAGAACCAGGTAGATCAGTGAAATCCGGCCGGCTGTGTTTCGCGTAATTTTGTGCCTCGCGTCCACTTCACCCCCCGGCCCGTGGTATCGATCAATTATAACGGCTGGCGGGCGCGAACCGAAATAAAAACAATTGCAGACATTTCATTTAAACGTAATACGGTCGGGAAACGTCATCGCACACGCAAATCAGAGGCGTCGATTTCGAGCATGAGCGTGGGCACGATTGGGTGAATAAGTGTGCGTAAAATGAGCGGGACTTCTCGGATTTGGAGCCACATATAGGCGGGATGCACGCCAAACGGCGCGAGATGGATTTTCGAGGCGACAAGGCACATGGGCGCAGAATATAATCACGCCGGCAGTGAACGCCGCGCCGCGGGGGGCGAGCGGCCGAAATCCTTCCGGTGGAGGCGCGCGTGAAGCCGGTCAAGATCTCCTGCGTCGTCGGCACCCGGCCCGAGGCCATCAAGATGGCCCCCGTGATCCTGGCGCTCAGGTCCTGCGGCTGGGCCCGGGTGCGCGTCATCGCCACCGCGCAGCACCGGCGGTTGCTCGACCAGGTTCTCGGCTACTTCGGCCTTGTGCCCGACGTCGACATGGACCTGATGCAGCCCGACCAGTCGCTGGCGCTGCTGACCGCCCGACTGATGACGGCCCTGGACGAATGTTTCGCGGCCGATCCACCCGACCTGGTGCTGGCGCAGGGCGACACGACCACGGTCATGGTGGCGGCGCTGGCGGCCTTTTATCGCCGGATCCGATTCGGCCACGTCGAGGCGGGCCTGCGGACGGGCGACCGGGCGTTCCCGTTTCCCGAGGAGGCCAACCGGGTCATCGCCGATTACCTGTCCGAATACATGTTCGCGCCGACGGCGCGCGCGCGCGACAGCCTGAGGCGCGAGGGGCTCGATGCCGGGCGCATTTACATCACCGGCAACACCGTCATCGACGCGCTCTTCAGGGTTCGGGCACGCCGCGTTCCCCTGCCCTTTGCCCTGGCGGCCGGACGGCGGTTGATCCTCGTCACCGCGCATCGCCGCGAGAATTTCGGCGCCCCGCTGGAGGAAATCGGCGCGGCGTTGCGCGACCTGGCCGACCGGTTCGCGGATGTCGAGGTGGTTTATCCGGTCCACCCCAACCCCAACGTGACCAGGCCGGCGCGGCGCCTCTTGTCGGGCCATCCCCGCATCCGCCTGATCGAACCGCTCGACTATCCTCAATTCGTCGCCACGATGGAGGCGGCCTGCCTTATCCTGACCGATTCGGGGGGGGTTCAGGAAGAAGCTCCCGCGCTGGGCAAACCGGTGCTGGTGCTGCGCGACGAAACCGAGCGGCCCGAGGCCGTCGAGGCCGGGGTGGTCCGGCTGGTGGGGCCCCACCGAGGGGCGATCGTGACCGAGGCGGCACGTCTCTTGACCGATCCGGCAGCCTACGCAGCGGTCGCGCGGGGCGTTTCACCCTATGGCGACGGTCGTGCCTCCGAGCGCATCACGGCCGTTCTCGCCCAAGCTTACGGGGCCGAGGTTCCGGCGGTCGCG
>JAMCWS010000130.1:1200-3434 GCA_023480605.1 bacterium | reverse complement strand
CCCCGAATGGGTGGGATAACGCCCCGTCATCCCCACGATCGAAAGCCCTGTGCCGCGCGATGCCGGACCAAGACAAAACTCCCCGGATCGAAATCATCCCGCCGCCGGGCCGTGGACCCGAAGGCGCCACGCCGACGCCCAATCTGCCGGCGCGGCGCACCCAGGCGCCCGCCGCGCCGCGCCCCAAAGGGATCCGTTCGGCCCTGTCCTGGTTGCCGGGCGCGCCGACGGCCGTCGGCTTGTGGTTTTACATGAGCGACCCCGACGCGCCGCCCGGCCATCGGCTGGCCATTTTGCTGTCGCTTGTCTACCTGTTGGCGCCGACCGATTTTATCCCGGATTTCCTGCTCCTGCCATTCGGTTACGCCGACGACGCGGCGGTTTTCATGGGCCTGCTCAAGTTTTTGGGATCGCGCCATCTCGATCCCTACCGCAACCTGGCGCGGCAGTGGCTGCGCGGCCGGACATTCCGCGAAATCAGTGCCGAATGCGAAGCCCGCGCCCGCGAGCGCGAGGAACAGGGACACATCTGAACGACGCCGCATCCCGGCGCCCAATTGACAGCAGGAGACAACCGGATGACTCGACACGATCGACGGCACCTGACCCGCCGCGGATTTTTGAAAGCCGCCGCCGGCGGCGCCGCGGTCCTGGGCCTGCCGGGCCTGGCGGCGGCCCAACCCGAGGGAGCGGGCAAGCCGCGCCGGCCCAATATCCTGCTCATTTTCGACGACCAGTTGCGCGCCGACGCCTTGTCGTGCATGGGAGGGCGCAACATCCAGACGCCCCACATCGATCGCCTGGCAAGCGAGGGGCTCCTGTTTACCAACGCCGTGTCGTCGTGTCCGCTGTGCACGCCCTACCGCGGCATGTTGATGACGGGGCGTTATCCCACCCATTCGGGGATTGTCATCAACCATCTCGAAACGAATCCCGACCAGCGTTGCCTGGCCCACGTCTTCGACGACGCGGGTTACCGCACCGCCTTCATCGGCAAATGGCATCTGGCCGCGGGCGTCCTCAAGAACGTCGGCTTGCGCGAGCGGCCCAACCCGCAGAAGGATTACGCGCCCCCGCTGGAGGCGGACTTCATTCCGCCGGGGCCGGCGCGGCTGGGCTTCAAACACTGGGCGGCCTATAACTTCCAGGCCAATTACCGCCACGCGCTTTATTTCCGCGACGAAAAGAAAATGCTTTACATGGACGGCTACGAAACCGACGCCGAAATGGATATGGCGATGCGGTTCATGGACGACTGCCAGGCGGCCGGCGCGAATTTTTTATGCGTCGTCGCGCCGCATCCGCCCCACCCGCCCTTTGACGTCAAGCATGTGCCCGAGGGATATCTCGAAAAGATCCCCGAAACGATCCGATTGTCGGCGAACGTGCCGCCGGGATTCGCGCATCGCAAGAATCCCCTTGCGGCGCGCTGTTATTTCGCCATGATCAAGAACTTCGACGACAATATCGGCCGCATCCTGGACTACCTGGACCGGACCAAACTCGGCGACGAGACGATCGTCATTCTGACCGCCGATCACGGCGAAATGCTCGGAAGCCACGGCCTGACCAACAAGCTGGTGCCCTACGCCGAGTCGGTCAACATCCCGCTCGTCATGCGCTGGCCCGGCCGCATCGCGCCGGGGCGGCGCACCGAGGCGCTCCACACGCCCTTCGACCACCTGACCACCCTTTGCGGGTTGGCCGGCCTCGCGGCGCCGGCCACCGCCGACGGCATCGACCTTAGCGGCGAGGTGACCGGCAAGACGCCCGACACGCGCGACGCCGTGCTGATGGGCAACTACTCCGGCCATTTCGATTATTTCGAGACCGGCCCCAAACAGCCCTATCCGGAATGGCGGGCGGTCAAGACCCGCCGCCACACTTACGTCAAGTGGCTCGACGGCCGCGAAATGCTGTTCGACAACCAGGCCGACCCCGGCCAGATGCAAAACCTTGCCGGCGACCCGGCCAGCCGCGACTTGCTCGACAAACTGAAGGCGCGACTCACGGAACTGCTGGCCGTGGCCCACGACGAGTTTCTGCCCGGCACGGCCTACGCCGACTGGTACGACGAGCGCCGCAACCTGCGCCGGACGGCGCTGGGGCCGATCGCCGCCGCCCCGCCGCGCGCCTGAACCATTTTCCGGCCCTTCCCGACGGCGAAGGCGACTTCATGTGCATTTTATGCAGGGGGACAAGGAGACCCAGGGAGACGAGGAGAACCCACCTAG
>JAMCWS010000130.1:0-1190 GCA_023480605.1 bacterium | reverse complement strand
GTTCCTGAGTCGCAGGATGGCCGAATGAGCCGGCACGGAGGCGGCGCGCCGGAACGGCGCGAGCTCTCCGGGGCGTATCCAGGCTTGGCAAGGTCTTTTCTTAAGGTAACCGTATGGGCTTTGGATCTTACCATTTAGCAGGCTTCAGCGCGGCTTCTCGACCTGGCTTCGGCCTTGACTGGATCGTTGGACAAAATCTGGTTATAGAACCTGCTTACTTATCACCCAAATCCTCGCTTCCCTGATCGCGCACGAGAAACAACGCGTCGGCCGGCCCCAGCGTCAGGCGCGGACCGACAACCGCGCCATTGTTGGTTGCCGGATCCTGGTTTGCGCTGCCCTGCAGCCTGTGAAATCGGCCGCCCGGAATCAATTCGTCCAGCCGAAACGTGAACGGCCGCGGTGAGGGATTGGCCAGCACCAGCCCGCCATCGAATTCCCTCGCCATGACGTCCGGCGCGCCATGCACCGTCAAACGCTCGATCCACACCGGTTCGCCCGACTCGACGAGCAGTTCCAGGCCCGCCTTCCCGGGGCGCACTTGCCCGAAATAAAAAGTCGACGTGAATGACCGCTCGCTCAGCCACGACTCACCCCACGCCATAGGCCCCGGAGCCACGTCGCGATTTTCCGGCGTCACGATCCGCGCGTCGCCCCAGGCGGCCGTGTCGACATGGGCATCGTCGCCCGGGCCGCAGTCGACGTTGAATCGCAAACGCACGGTTCGCCCCGCCCAGCGCGCCAACGATGCCGTATGGTGCGTCCATTCCGCATTGCCCGGCGCCTCGCGAAAAATCACGTCCATGTCCGATGGTTCCCCGGCTCGCAACCTCTTTTCATCCTCCGTCCGTGTCGCGGGTTCCGCCGCCGTGCCGACGACCTCGACGCTGAAGACGACCCCGTCCCCGCCGTCTCCGGTTCCGGGAGGTCGTCCCGTGTAAAAATCGAGCGTGGCTCTTTCGGGTATCGCCTCCGTCCGCTCCCAATAAACCGCCCCCCGGTTCCCACCCGCGCAGGGGGGGTGCACAACATATGCGGCATGAGTCTGGCCCTCCAGGGCATACCGCGAACGGAATGCGAACTCGGCGCCGGATTCGGGCGTCAAAGGACCCGGCTCTCCGCCGCGTACCATCATGCCCGTCCCCGGGGGGAGGAGGCGCACCAGGCCGCCGGCCGGCGGCAGAATGCCC
>JAMCWS010000238.1:1218-3445 GCA_023480605.1 bacterium | reverse complement strand
CTGGCAGGGCGCCAATCCCAACCCCGGATTCGCCGCCATCGAAAAACTGCTCGCCGGCCGCCCCTACACCGTTTTCGCCGGTCACCGCCACACCTTCATTTATGAAAAGCGCAACAACCGCGACTATATAGACTTGGCGACGGCCGGGGGCGACAGCACGCTGAGCGGCGAGATCTACGGCTCCCTCGACCAGATCACCTGGGTCGCGATGTGCGCCGATGGCCCTCGAATCAGCAACCTGCCGCTGGATTCCATCTACGGCAACGACCTGGTCGGCGAAGCGCGCCGGCACCTGACCGCCCCCCTTCTGGCCAAGGGGCGCGTCCTCGATCCCGATCCGATCCGAGTCGCCGGCAGCCGCTTCGAATCGGCCGAACACATCCTGACATTCCGCAATGCCAGCGACCTGCCGATGCGGGTCGACGGCCGGTTCGCGGCCCACCCGAAGCTGGCGGTCCAGCCCGAAGCGATCGAAATTGTCGTGCCGCCGGGAGGCGTCGGCCGGCAGGCGGTCAAGGTGCATGCCGCGGCCGGATCTGTGGCGCTCGATAAACTGGCGCCGCTCAACCTTGCCGGGCGGCTTAGTTTCCTCGCGGCCGACACCGAACCGCTTTCGGGCGATTTCGCGCGCGTCGTTCCGGTGGCGAAAACTTTCACGACCGAGCGTTGGGATTTCGACGCCGACGACGGCGCCTGGAAGGCGTCGCACGATTGCCAGGCGGCCGTCCGGGATGGCATGTTGATGGTTAACGCCACCGCCATCAATCCCGCGATCAGAACGGATGCCGTCGGCGCCTGCTACGCGACGGGCGTCCTGGAAGTGCGCCTGCGCGCCCGCTCCCACACCGGCAGAGGGGGAAACATATTCTGGACAACCGATCAGGATCCGGTGGAAACCGGCGACAAGGGTGTGCCGCTGAGGCTCAAGGCCGATGGCGAATGGCACGATTATGCGGTTCCCTTCAAGGTTGATGGGTACCTGCGGACACTGCGCGTGGACCCCGGTTCGCAACCCGGTTTGATTGAAATCGACTGGATTGAGTTTCACCCCGCCCCGCCGGGCGTCAAACCGACCGCGACGATCCAGTATTAAAGCAGATCCATCGGGTCGATGTCGATCGTGAGGCTGACGGCGCCGCTTTTCTTGACGCGCTGCTCGAATTCGGCGATTCCCTGGCGCAGCAGATCCTGCAACGGGCGGACGTGTTGCCCGCGCGCCAGGATGCGCCAGCGATATTGGTCGTCGAGGCGCGCCAGCGGGGCCGGCGTGGCTCCCAGTATCTGCACCGTCTTGAAGGCCGGCCGCGCCGCCAGCGCCTTGAGCATGTTGGCCAGCCGTTGCGCCTGGTCGGCGACGGCGGCGCCGTCGGGTCCGGCCAGCAACAGCGCCGCCAGGCGCGCGAACGGCGGAAACCTCATGAGGCCGCGGATGTGCAGTTCCCGCTCGTAAAACTGCGCCTCGGCGCGGCGGGCCGCCGTGTCGATCGCATAGTGGTGCGGGATAAAGGTCTGCACGATCACCTCGCCGACGACGGCGCCTCGCCCGGCGCGCCCCGCCACCTGCGTCAGCAAGGCGTAAGTTCGCTCGGCGGCGCGAAAATCGGGTAGAAACAACGCGAAATCGGCCGAGATCACTCCCACCAGCGTCACCGCCTCCAGGTGCAGGCCCTTGGCGATCATCTGCGTGCCCAGGATGATGTCCACCTCGCGCCCCTGAATCTTGCGCCATGCTTCCTGGTAAGCGCCCCGCCGGCGCATCGAGTCCATGTCGACGCGCAGCAGTCGGGCCGCCGGAAATAATTCCCGCAGGTTTTCCTCGATCTTCTGCGTTCCCAGACCCAGGATGTGAATTTCGGCCGCGCCGCAGTTTGGGCAGACTTGCGGCACCGGCATCTTGTGACCGCACCAGTGGCAAAGCAGCCGGTCCATCGTCTTGTGGTAGGTCATCGAAACGTCGCAGTGGGGGCACATGACCGCCGTCTCGCACTTAAGGCACAGGACGTGGTTGGCGAAGCCCCGGCGGTTGAGCAGCAGAACGGTTTGCTCGCCGGCGGCCAGGCGCTTCTCGATGGCTTCCTTGAGCGGCGGCGAGATCAGGTGCTCGCTCATGACCGAGGCCTGGCCCTCGCGCAGGTGGCGCCGCATGTCGACCACCATCATCGTCGGCGGGGCGTGCGGGCCCACCCGCTCGGGCAGACAAAGCCGGCGGTATTTCCCTTCGCGGGCG
>JAMCWS010000238.1:0-1144 GCA_023480605.1 bacterium | reverse complement strand
CCGCCTTCTGGCGCGCCGCGCGCAGGACGGCCATGTCGCGCGCATGGTACCGCGGCGTTTCGGCCTGCTTGTAAGTGGTCTCGTGCTCCTCGTCGACGACGACGATCCCCAGCGACGGCAACGGCGCGAACAGGGCCGACCGCGCCCCGACCACCACCCGCACCTCCCCCGCGCGGATCCGCCGCCACAGGTCGTATTTTTGTCCCACCGATTGCTTGCTGTGGTAAACCCCCACGAGCCCCCCCAGCCGCCGGCGGAACGCCTCCACCACCTGGGGCGTGAGCGCGATCTCGGGCACCAGCACGATGGCCGTCCGCCCGCTCCGCAGCCCTTCTTCGATCAGCCGCAGGTAAAGCTCCGTCTTGCCGCTGCCGGTGACGCCGTGCAGCAGGAAGGCCGCGTAGGCTCCCGAGTGGAGCGCCGTTTCGAGTTCGGCATAGGCGTCGCGCTGGGCCGGAGTCAGGATGATGGCCGCCGGGCGCGCTTCGTTTTCGTCTTCCGCCCCGGCGGGCGCGCCGTAATCGTCCTCGCGCCAGACGGGTTCCTGGACGCGCCGCAGCCAGCCGCGCTTGAGTATTGTCTGCAAGACGCCCTCGCCGACGCCGGCCTCGGCGCGCAGTTCCTCGGGCGTCATGGGCTGGTTGCCGGCGGCTAGCAGCGCGGCGACGGCCTGGCGATGGCCCGCCGTGGCCCGTCCCCCGTCGGGGCCGTACTCGCGTCCGGCGTTCGTGAGCCAATGCTCTGGGTCGGCCAACACGAGGTGCGTTTCGGTGCGCGCGGCGACGTCGCGCAAGCCGATCATCGAGACGGTCGCCAGCGCCTCGCCCCACGCGCAGAAATAATAGTCGGCCATCCAGCGCGCCAGGTCGATGAGGGGCGGTTCGATCGCGTAATCGGGCGAAAGGTGCCGCTCGATCGGCTTGATCCGTGCCTTGGTGTCGGGCGCGTCAATCAGGTCGACGACCACCCCCTCGGCCGTGTCGCTCCGCAGCGGCACCGCCACCAGCGACCCCACCTTCACCTCCATCGCTTCCGGAATGTAGTAGGTATACGGCTGCCCCAGCGGACGCGCGATCGCCACCCGCGCGTAACTGAGCGGACCGGGCGTGGTGGGGCGGGCGGATATAACCATGGCGCGTTTGTT
>JAMCWS010000233.1 GCA_023480605.1 bacterium | reverse complement strand
AGACCAGCGAAGTGTGGCCGCCCGAAACGATCAGGCCCAGGTGGGGGTATTCGGGCCAGGCGACGCGGATCGCTCCGTCGCCGCCCGCGCCCGGCCCCTGCGCCCCGGCCGCCGCGATACCCCGTTCCACCGGCAACACCTTCACCTCTCCGCCGCGCTCGATCAACGTGTGCGCTCCATCAAGCGGCGCCACATTGAGGGCATAGAGATGCCCGGCCAGATGGTTGACCGCCACCAGCGGCTTGTCATGAAGCCAAGCCAGCGCTTTGGCCGTTTCGATCCCCACCAGCAGGCACCCGGCCAGGCCGGGTCCGCGCGTGACGGCGACGGCCTCGATCTGGTCCCACCCCGCGCCTGCGGCCGCCATGGCCTCATCCACCAGGGGCAGACAGGCCTGGATGTGCATCCGCGCCGCCACCTCGGGCACGACGCCTCCGAACCGGGCGTGCAGATCGACCTGCGAGGCCACCGCGTTGGCGGCGGCGCGCCCTTCACGGTCGACCAGCGCGCAGGCCGTTTCGTCGCACGAGCTTTCGATGCCCAGAATGAAGCGGGCGGCGTTTTCGAGTGGGCGTGTCATCGGCGTCGGACCATCCCCCGGCAATATGGGCTGTGATATTCTAGGGCACTTCCGCCGCGAATTCCACGCCGATCGATCCTTCCCCCACCCCCATCCGCCGTGAAACGGGGTGCGCAGACGGTGCAGCGGGGAAGCACCCGCCCCTTTTTTTAATTGTGCCGCGCGGCGAATTCGACCGAAAATGAATCCGGCGGCGACGCCAGGGATTACAATCCTCATCGTCTGTTCCCGGCGGATGAGACACAACACGTTTCCCGTGAAGAGAGGAGTATACGATGCTGAGCAAGAAGATGGAAGAACGGCTCAACGAACAGGTCCGCAACGAGTGGATTTCCGAGTATTACTATCTGGCGATGATGGCTTGGTGTTTTAACAACGATTACGACGGATTCGGCATGTGGTTTCTCAAACAGGCCGACGAGGAGCGCGCCCACGGGATGAAACTCCTGCGTTACCTCAACGAGGCCGGCGGCTCCATCCGGATTCCGGCCGTCGCGCCGCCGGGCACCGAACTCCAGGGCGTCGACCATATGTTCGAATTAACGTGGGAGCATGAACGGAAGGTCACGGCGATGATCCACGAAATCGCCGACCTTGCCCGACAAGAAAAAGACTACGCGACCGACAATTTCCTTCAGTGGTTCATCAAGGAGCAGGTCGAGGAGGAGAACACGGTGCGCAACATCGTCGCCCAGCTCCGCCGCATCCAGGGCGCCCCGGCCGGCTTGTTCATGTTGGAGTCGAAGCTGGCCGCCCGGCAATAACCGCCGTTCATGGTTTCACCGGTGGCCGCAGTTCGATCAGCGTCATCTCCGGGGGGCAGTTGATACGCAGGGACGGTATGCCACCGATATGCTCGCAGCCGACTCCCCCTGAAACGTTGATGCGCGTCCGGCCGACGGCGCGGTAGCCCAGCGCCCAGGCGCGCGGCACGTGGCTCAACGTGATGATCGGGCCGAACCACGGCACGCGCAACTGGCCGCCGTGCGTGTGGCCGGCCAGACAAAGGTCGATCGGCAGGTCGCCGGTCGATAGGACGTAGTCGGGCGCGTGTCCGGCCACGATGATCAGGTCGCCGGGGGCCGCGCCGTCAAGCCATGCTTTCACGTGGCGGCGGACCCCGGCGTCGTTGTGTGAATCCCGGCTTTCAAGGCCCAGCAACCGGATGCGCCCGCCGGCGGCGTTGAGAACAACACCCTCGCCGCGCAGCGTCCGCATTCCGCCCAGCCCACCGAGCAGCGGTTCGATGATCGGGTAGTCGACGTCGCCCTCGACGAAAAATATGCCCAACGGCGGCCGCAACGAGTCGAGCAGTGCGGCCATTTTGGGCAACTCGGAATCAAAAGTGGCCGGTCGGGTCGGCTGCAGCAGGTCGCCGGTGACGACGACCAGGTCGGGCCGGAGGGCGGCCATCATCGCGAAAGCGCGCCGTTCGTATTCGCCCACCCGTTCGGCCTGTATGTCGGAAACGTGCAGCAGGCGCAAGGGCGCCGCGAGCTTCGGGGTCGCGACGGCCACGCGGCGCACACGAAGCCGGGCCGGCTCGATGAACGTGGCGTATACGCCCGCGCCGCCCAGTAAAACACCGGCGGCGATCAAAACGCTCGAAACCCGCCGCCAGGGGCCGATGCGTCCCCATCGAATCCCCCGCACGCCACCCAGCCAAACCACCCCGCCCGCCGCCGCCAGGAGCGGCGGCAGGCAAAGGACGTTGAACAGGTAGAAAGACCGGATGAGATCGAATCCGCCGTGTGGAGAGATCAGCAGGAGGCCGATGTGATAGGCATACACCGCGAAAACGAACACCAGCACGGCGCGCCAGAGCAGGCCCGCCAGTCCGATCCGATCGAGCAGCCCCTCCGCGCCGGCGCGCGCCGGCGCGATTGCCTCCCGGGGCGGCGGGGCGGGCGGATGATCGCGCGAAGACTCATCCATCGTTTGAAATCACGCCGGAAATAATTATTCCAGTCCCTGCTCGGCCAGTTCGACGGCCTTAAGCAGCGCCCGGGCCTTGTTGCATGTCTCCTCGTATTCGCGTTCGGGCACGCTGTCGGCGACGATGCCCGCGCCGGCCTGCACGTAAACACGCCGGTCCTTGATGACGCACGTGCGGATCGTGATGCAGGTGTCGAGGTTGCCGTCGAAACTGAAGTAGCCGATCGATCCGGCGTAAGGGCCGCGGCGCAGATTCTCGATTTCGTCGATGATCTCCATGGCGCGGATCTTGGGCGCACCGCTCACCGTCCCGGCCGGGAAGCAGGCCGCCAGCGCGTCGAAGGCGTCCGCTCCCGGGGCCAGTCGCCCGACGACGTTGCTGACGATGTGCATGACGTGGCTGTAACGCTCGATGGTCATGAGGTCGTCGACGCGGACGCTGCCGGCGGCCGAGACACGGCCCACGTCGTTGCGCCCCAGGTCGACCAGCATGATGTGCTCGGCCCGCTCCTTGGGGTCGGCCAGCAGGTCCTGTTCGAGCGCCCGGTCCTCCTGGAACGAATCGCCGCGCGGGCGCGTGCCGGCGATGGGACGGACGATCACCTTGTCGGCGGTGACGCGCACGAGAATCTCGGGGCTCGAGCCGGCGATCCGCAGGTCGCCGAACTTGAGGTAAAACATGTAGGGCGAGGGGTTGATCGTGCGCAGGGCGCGGTAGACGTCGAAGGGGTCGCCGCCGTAGGGCTTGCTGAAACGCTGGCTGAGGACGATCTGAAACGCGTCGCCGGCGCGGATGTATTCCTTGACCCGGCGGACGCCCTCCTCGAACTCCTCGCGCGTCAGGTTGGACGTGAGCTCGCCGTGTGGCGGCTCGAGGACGGGGGCGGTTTCGGCCAACGGGGCGTCGAACGGCGTAAGGGGATTTCCCCGCA
>JAMCWS010000218.1:15414-17410 GCA_023480605.1 bacterium | reverse complement strand
TCGCTTGACGAGATCGCGGAACTTGTCCAGCCGGGTGCGCAGCACCTCCACGCCATCGGTCGGCCCGTGCCGGCCGAATACCTTTCCGAGAAACGACGGGGCGTATTGCGGCACGTGCATTTCAATGCCCCCGCTTGGAGCTGCGGCCAAACAACCGTCCGGTCAGCAGGCCCACCCCCAAGGCGACCCCGACGGCCAGTAAACCGTAGAGCAATCCGTGTTCGCGCGCGAGCTTGGTAATGAACGCCACGAATCCCGCCTCGCGCACGCTCACCGTACCCGAGCCAAGCAACTCGCCGCGGCCGTCGCGAAATCCCACCAGCCGCACGACATAATCGCCCGGGGGCGTCTTCGCGGGCAACTTGCACACAACCGAGGCGCGCCCCCCCCCGCCGGACTGGGGGCTTACGGTGACCTCGCCGGACAGGACGCTGTAAAGGCCCTCGCTTTCCTTGAGTTTGACCAGTTCACCGAAATACGGCTCGGTATCCGAGTTCGTTTCGGAATTGCGAGCCTTGAGCACCGGGTAGCCGAAGCCCCATTCAGCCAGCGTCGCGGCCGGGGCCAACGCCGCCAGATCCCTGGTGCTGGAAACATGGTATAGCGGGGGAATTTGATCGAAGGTAATCTCCGCGACGCTCATCCAGAGCACACCGGCGACTTTGCCCCTTCTTTTGAGCGTTAACGGACGCGCTTTCCCCTCGCAGGCCACGACAATATCGTAGTCCATTGGCACCGGGGCGTCAATCCGGACCGATGCGCCGCTGAAGAAGATGCCAACCTCGATGTCCGTCGGTTGGATCCGAAATCCATCGCCGCCCCGCTCCTGCGCGACTGGCGCAGACAGCGTCACGGCAAGCAGGCCGAACGCAAGCAGACAAACGCCGACGGGTCGGACGCGAATTCGCATGGGCATCACCCGCCTCCCGTGTAACCGACGAGAACAGCGGGCCTGAGCAGCAGGCCCAAAAGCATCTGCGTCATCACGGCCAGAACGATGACGGCCATCAGGATTTTCAACTGGTCGGCTTTCAGGCGCGTATTCACCTTGGCGCCGAGTTGGGCGCCCACGACCGAGCCCACCAGCAACAGCAGCGCCAGCACGAAATCGACGGTGTGATTGAGCGCGGCCTGCAGGATGGTGACGTTGACGCAGTTGAACAAAATCTGGAAAAGACTTGTGCCGACGACGACGTGCATCGGCATCCGGAGCAGGTAGACCATCACCGGCACCATGATGAAGCCGCCGCCCACGCCCATCACCGCCGACAGCACGCCCACCAGCGCCCCCAGCAGCAACGGCGTCAGGGCCGACAGAGTGACGTGGCTGCGAGGGAAGCGCATCTTCCAGGGAAGGCCGGCCACCAGCCGGGCCAGGAAGGACGGGCGCGTCACGTCGGTCTTGGGCAGGCGCCGCTTGCCGCGCAGCCCCTCCAGACTCTCGAAGAACATGTAAGCACCAATCCCGCCCAGCATGACGACATAGGTCACTTTGATGAGGGAGTCGGCTTCTCCGATCGCCCGCAGCCATTTGATGATCCAGACGCCGACCGAACCGCCCCCGAGCCCGCCCAACAGCAGCAGCGTTCCCATCTTGAAGTCTATCGCCCCGGCCCGCGCGTGGGCGTAGGCCCCGGAGGCCGAGGCGGCGACGATCTGGTTGGAATCCGAGGCGGCCGCCACCGTCGGCGGCACCCCGAGCATGATCAGCAGCGGCGTCATCAGAAAGCCGCCGCCGACTCCGAACAATCCGGACAGGAATCCGACAAGACCGCCCAACCCGAGCAGCAACACCACGTTGATCGAGTTTCCGGCGACCGGCAGGTAGATCGACAGGTTCATTGTGGTCGCTCGTTTCCCGCGCCGTTCGGCTGCGCGGCTGGCAACGGGAGGAAGACCGACATCGTCGTCCCACGGCCCACCTCGCTGTCGACGCGGATCCTGCCGCCGTGTTTCTCAACAATCCCGTAACTGACGGCGCGGCTGATCCGCAACA
>JAMCWS010000218.1:4973-15404 GCA_023480605.1 bacterium | reverse complement strand
CGGTTCCCTGGTCGTGAAAAAAGGATCGAAAATCCGGTCCATGTTCTCCGGCCGGATGCCTGTACCGAAGTCGCGCACATCGATCCGCATGGCGTCTCCTTCAACCCGGGCGGCGACGATCACTTCTCCGCCGTTGGGCATCGCCTGGATGGCGTTGAGCAACAGGTTGAGGAAGACCTGTTGCAGGCTGGGCGGATCACCGGTGATCCGCGGCAGATCCTCGGGCAGATCCAGTCGCAAATCGACCCGCGCCAGCGTCAATTCGTTGCGGATCAGCCGCGCCGTCGATTCGAGCACCTTGTCGATGGCGACCTTGGTGAAGGCGGACTGCTGCTTGCGGGTGAAATCGAGCAGGTTGCGCACGATCGA
This sequence comes from bacterium, assembly GCA_023480605.1. Taxonomy (GTDB): domain Bacteria; phylum Sumerlaeota; class Sumerlaeia; order MVZB01; family MVZB01; genus JAMCWS01. The sequence goes on along the minus strand of JAMCWS010000218.1, from coordinate 15,035 downwards.
GTTGGCGCGGCTCACCTGGGTGGCGATCTCATCGAGCAACCCGAGCTTCTCCTTGTCCGGCAGGGTCCCGAAGTCTTCGACCAGAACCTCGGTGTTCAGGCCGATGTTGTTCAGCGGATTGTTGAGCTCGTGCGCGATGCCCGAGGTCAAGGTTCCGACGGCGGCCATTTTTCCGGCCTGGATGAGTTGGTCCTGCCGGACGGTCAACTCACGCAACATGCGGTTGATGGCGATGGCGAGGTCGGAGAATTCATCGCGATACTTGCGTACCGGCGTGATCGGCGAGTAGTCGCCGGCGCCGATCCTCGCCACGTAGGCGAGGAAGCGAGCGAGCGGCTGATGCACCGTGCGCACGAGAAATCCCGCCACGAACATCATGACAAAGAACATCAGTCCCAGATAGCTCACCGCCGCGACCATGGATGCGTGAAGCATCGAGTGCATGGCCAGGCGTTCGCGATCGATCATATCCTGGGCGTCAATAACCAATTGCGCCCCGTCCTTGCGCAAATTCGCCTCGATATAGCCCCGGTCCTGTCCGCCGGCGTCGCTCGGCGTCGCCGTGGCTCCCTCCGTCAGCCGTTCCATCAATTTTTCGTAACGTTCCAGGCTTTCGCGAATGCTCTGGTATTTGCCCGGCCCGACGGCCGAGCGGATTTCGTCTCCGTCGCGAAGCAGGTAATTGCGCGCCGTGTGAATGCTGGCCAGCGCATCGGAAAGATTGGTGCCATACAGGAAAAAATCCTTTTCGTAACGGCGCGCCTGTTGGATCTCGAAGGTGAAATTCGACGCCTTTTCCACAAAGGACTGCTTCGTTTGCAGCGCAAGCATGAAGAGGACGGCCGCGACGGTGATCCCCACCAGCAAGACGAACAAGAGCGCGAAGATTGCGCCGACCCGCACCCGTATGCTGAAACTGGGCCGGGCCAGAGACTCTCGCTCGGCGGCAAGGGTTTGGTCGCCGCGCCCGCCGCCGGGGCCCGTCAGTTGGACGCCTCCAGGCTGCTTGCCGCCCATCCGCGTCCCTCCGTCCCTCGATTGGCCGCGCGCCGGCGTTGCGGATTCACGAACAAGGACAACCGCCGTGCGCGGCGTAGTCTTATGCCGCCTGAGTCACCGTCTCGACCTGCTCTTGCGGCACCTGCCGCGCCTTCTCACGCACCGAAAAGAAATACAGCGCCAGCGGCCGGTAGGCCAGGTGCGCCCATTTGCCGAACGGCACCTCGATAACCAGCATCGGCACCGCGATAGCGAGGTGGGCGACGTAGGTGTAATAGGTCGCCAGCGGCATTCCGGCCAGGCGGAACACATGAACGGCGATCCCGCTCAGCGCGGTCAGGAACAACAAGACCGGAAACAGCCAGTCGGTCGGATGCGAAAAGTGATGGAGTTGTTCGACGCGCCGCAACCGGCCGATGATGATGTCGGCCGTGACCCACAACAGCACGGCGGTGGCGTAGTAACCCAGCAGGCGTTGCGGATGAAGGAACGGGTGGACCGTGTCGGTCTGAAATATCCTGAGAAAAACGAAGACCAGCACGAACATGGTCACATAACCGCTGACGAGCAGCAGGTGTTTGATCCAGCGCAGATTGTTTTCGGATTTCCCGCATTCACGCCAGCGCTTTTGCGTGAGGGCGTGAACGATCAGCGTTTTGAGTTCGGAAAGGTAGAGGCTGAGCGGCGGGCGCTTTGCGCCGTCGGCGCACATGACGAAGCGGTGCATTCGGGCCGCGTTGGAAAGCAGGAAGGCGCTGAGCAGCAGCCCCATCGCCCAGTCGCCCAACTCGACCCACTTCACCGGCGCGAAGGTGTTCAGCGCGACGCGGTCGGTCACGATCGGCCCATGGAGGAAATAGAACAGAGCCACCACCACCGCCGCCACCAGCGCCAGCGCGCCATACTCCCAGACCTCCGAGAGGTAAAGCCGTTTGGAGAGGCCCGTCCAGTCGTAGCGGCTTGTCAGGTAGCGGCGCGTCGCCATCAGCGTTTCGCCCGGATTGGCCTGCCGCGGGCACGACGCCGAGCATTCCCCGCAATAGTAACAAAGCCACGGCTCAACCGAGGCCAACAACCGGTCCTTCATGCCCAGTTGGAGGTAGCGGACGATCCGGCGCGGAAACTGCGCCTCGTTGCTGCTGAGCGTGCAGACGGCCGTGCAGTTGCCGCAATGAAAGCATTTGGACAGTTCGGCCGCTCCGAATTCCTTGATTTCTCTGGCCAGCGTGGGGTCAACCGTCGTCGTCATCAATCAATCCCATTCCTTCCAGGTGTCGCGGCCCCGTTGGCGCCGTCTTTATCGAGGGCCACGTAGGGTCCGAGCCGCTGCAAATCAATGTTTTCCGATTCCCCGTGGCAAAAGTCGCATTGGGCAAAGCTCGCCGGATATTCGTTCGGATTTTCTTTCACCTTTAGCTCATGGCACGCGACGCACAAGTCGTGCATGGCATTCATGTACCCCGGCGCGAGGCCCGTCATCGTTTCCTTCTGGCTCTTATCCAGAAAAGGCTCCACGGCGATCATGTCGGCGTGGCACTGGACGCAGGCCGTCGCCGTCGCGCGCGACTTGACCCGCGACGGATCGTCGTGGCAACGGCCGCACCCCGCGTTGCCGTTTAAATGATCGATATGCGTGGCGTGATTGAAAATATCGGCCTCCTCATACATGTCGCAGTGGCACGCCGCGCAGGCCGTGTTGCGGTCGAAGGGTAAATTCAGATGATGGCACTCGGCGCACGCCGTGTCGCCGCCCAGTTTTTCGGCAATTTCGTCGTGGGGGAAAAACACGATCCGGCCGTTGCGATCGCCGTCGATCAGCATCACGGGAACCGTCTTCACTCCCGCCGGCGCGCCGGCGTCGCTGCCGACGAGTCGAAACTCCACCCGTTTGCCGCGTCCGTGATCCACCTGCATGGCCTCGACCGTCCGCGCCCTCGCGACCGGCGTGCGTAAGGGCTCAGGTTTCGTGAGCATCCCGCGGGGCAGGAGTCCCACGGCCAGGCTGGCCCCGGCGATCGCCACGAGTGAATAGCGCCGCGGCCCGGCCAGCCATTCCGGCGTCAGTCCATGGAGCGTCGCGGGATCGAAACTCGGCCGCCACGGCTTGATATAGCCTGGTTCGCCCGGGTGCGCGTGGTCGTCCTCCGAGTAAACCTTCAGGTGTTCCACGAAAAAAATGAAGATGAGCGTCGCCCCGGAAACCACCCCCAGGCTGACCGCCAGCTCCGGCCAGGTGGGGAAGTAGGTGACCCCGGGCGGCTTCGCGAAGGCCAGGATGCTGACTGTAAAACGGTTCAGCACCACGCCGAAAATGACCAGGAACGAGCCGGTCGCCAGGCCCGGCAGGCTAGTGCGAAGGCGCGGGACGGCCAGCAGAATGCAGGGCAACACGAAGCCGATCCCCATTTCAAACAGAAACAGGTTGGCCTGCCACGATCCGTCGAAGGCCCTGGCCAGCAGGCCGTGGCGCGCCAGGTCGGCCAGGCGCACCAACACGTACAGCCCCAGCACGACGCTGGCGGCCAAACCGAGCCTTGACAGGAGATCCTTGCGCATCCGGTGTCCAAACAGCCACCCCGACGCCAGCGATTCCATGATCAGCGTGGCCAAGCCCAACCCCACCGCCGAAATGAAAAAGAGAATGTAGATGATCGGCGTATACCACAGGGGATCCAGGCGGTACGGAACGATGAGGAACAGCGACCCAAGCGACGACTGGTGGAGAGTCGACAAGATTATGCCGGCGATCACGAGCCAAATCGTCGACTTCTTGAGCAACGTGTGTACGCCGCGGAAGAAGGGGTGGCTGAAAAGCGGGTGCTCCAGCACGACCGGCGCGAACTCCAGCGCCAGCACCGTCAGGTAGAGCATCACGCACATGGCCACTTCGAACAGCACCGAATGATCCTGCGGATAAATCATCGGATGCCAGATGTGCCAGGGCAATCCGAGATCGTAGACGAGCCCCACGGCCACGGCCACGTAGCCCAGAAAGGCCGTCAGGATGGCGGGGCGGACCAGGGGGCGATAGCGTTCGATTCCAAAAATGTAAACGACGGCGGCCAGCACGAATCCCCCCGCCGCCAGCGCCACCCCGCCGAGCACGTCGAAGGCGATCCATAAACCCCATGGAGCGGCGTTGGACAGGCCGGTCGAAGGGCCCAACCCGTGCGCGAAGCGGCCCACGCTGACCACGGTCCACACACCGACCAGGGCCCACAAAATCGATTTGACGATGCGCAATCGCTGGTTCATTCCCGCCCCTTTTCCCCGGCCCGCGGATCTTCGGCCGCCTGCGCGGCCTGTTCCGCGGCCGCCGCCGCCAGGGCCTGCATTTTCATGCGCCGGCCGATCACCCAGTAAATCCCGGCCATCAGGCCGCCGACGCCGATCACAACCGGCGGCACCTTGCTCAGCGCCGCCCAGGTCAATTGCGGCAATGGCTGATCGGCCAGGCGCGGCTTCCAGGCCAGGAAGTCCAGCGGAATGTCGGAAATCATCAATACCGACGTGCCGCCCACTTCCGTTTCGCCGTAGATTCGTTGAACGTATTTCCTCGGGTTGTCTCGCAGTCGCTGCCGGGCCACTTTCAGCAACGCCTCGCGCTCGCCGAATATCGTCGCTTTTTCGGGGCAGGCCTCTTCGCACGCCGGCAGCTTGCCGGCCTTGAGCCGGTCGTAACACATCGTGCACTTGCGCACGTAAGGCACGGCCTTGTTCCAGTCGTAGCGCGGAATGCCATAAGGACAGGCCACCATGCAGTAACGGCACCCCATGCAGCGGCCCGAGTCATACACCACCGGACCTTCGGGCGTCTTGTGCATCGCGCCGACAAGGCACGCCGACGCGCAGGCGGGATCGACGCAATGGCGGCACTGCTGGCGGACATAACGGGGGCCGGGGCGTCGCAAGATCGTCGTGTAGCGCGTCGCCGACAGGTCATCGATCGCCTTCTGCTCGGGCCACAAGCGATCCGGCCCCAGGCCGTTTACTTTCTTGCACGCGTCGACGCAGGCCTCGCATCCGATGCAAAGGGTCGTATCGGTCAACATCGCATAGGCGCTCATACCGGTTCATTCTCCTTGCCCAGGGCCAGGCCGACTTCGCTGCCCGCGTGCGGCGGGAAATGCCAGGCCACTTCGGAGATCAGGTGCGTCAGCGGCATCAGGATGACGTGGCTCAGCTTCGAGAAGGGGATGAAGATGAGGATCAGGTTGGCGCCAAGCGCGTGAACGAGCAGCGCCGGCCGGAACGCGACCGGGCTCAAGGCCGGATGCATTGCCAGAAAACCCGAACCGAACACGACGGCGATGAGCAGCGGAAAAGCGTAATCGGAAAACCGCGACAGCATCTGCGGGCCCCGGGCTGCGATTCGTTCGATCACCAACAGGACGGCGGCCGCCGTCGCGATCACGGTCAGGACGTCGGCCAGCAGGTTGGGAATGGCGGGCCAGGCCAGGTCCGTCGCGCGCGCCCAGAGCGCGATGTGGCCGCCCAGAAAGAGCGGCACGATCACAATCGAAACGTGAAACGCCAGGGTCGTCAAACCATAGAGCGGCCGGTGGCCGAGTTTGCCGGCGGGAACCAGCCAAGCCAGCGTCGCCCTGGCCAGTTTGCGGTAGGGGATGTTTTTGTCGCCCGCACGGCGCACGGCCCAGGCGATCTCGAAGACGGCGATCGCCACGTGGCGAACGAGCCCCAGTATCAGGAAGGCGATCGCGATCCGGAACAGCGGTCCCCGCGCCCATTCGAGCCATAAATCCATGATTTTGCCTCACGCCATTGCTTGACTGGACGACTCGACTTTTTCCTCGGCCTTGGGCTCGACCCCGAAATCAATCGCCCGGAGCAGCAAGTCATGGACGCCGACCACCTGAACATCCGCCAAGCCGTTGTCCTCGCAGACTTCGCGGAGTTGCTTCTTGCAGTTGGCGCACGGCGCGGCGACGATCCTGGCGCCGGTCGCGCGGATCTGGTCGGCTTTCATTTTTCCCATTTTACGGGTGCGGAACGGACGGATTTCATCCACGGAAACGAGACCGCTCCCCCCGCCGCAACACAGGTTGTGAGTGCGGTTGGGCGTCATCTCGACGAAATCCCGGCAGATCGCCCGCAGGATCTCGCGCGGCTCCTCGGTGATGCGGCCGGCGCGCGCAATGTTGCACGGGTCGTGATACGTCACCCGTTCCTCGATCACTTTGCCCTTGAGGGGGATCTTCCCCTCGCGCAACGCGCGCGCCGTGTATTGCAGGAAGTTGACGACTTCGGGCGCGTCGGGGCCGCAGAAGGTCGGCGCGAACCAGGCGCTGCGCGTTGCATGGCCGCATTCGCCGATGAGGATCTTCCGCGCCTTCAGGCGCCGCACCTCGGCCACCAGCCTGCCGACGATCCGCTCCATCATGCGGTCGCTGTAAAACAGGCCGTAGTTGATCCCGTCGTAATTCCCCGTGCCGATCGTCCAGGAACCGCCGCTCACGTGCATCACCGCCGCATTGGCCATGAGCGTGTCGGGTTCGAGCAGGTAATCGGAGACGGCCGGGAAAAAGACGTGCTCGGCGCCTTCGACGTCAAAGGGAAATTGGATGGTGACGCCGTAGATGTCCTGGAGTTCCTCTTCGAGGAATTCGCAGGTGTTCTTGAGCGCCGCCACCGGGATCGCCGACGTGTTGCCCACGCCCTGGAGTTGTTCGCGGACGGCGAGCACCAACGCCTTGGGCGTCACGCCCACCTCGGCAAGCAGCCAGCGCGCGAGATGGGTGATGAGCCCTTGGTCGATGCCCATCGGGCAAACCTCTTTGCAGCGGCGGCAGGCCACGCAGCGGTAATACTCCTCGGCCATCCGGTCCAGATACTCATCGGTGAGCGTGAAGCCGCCGACCAGGCGGGCTTTGAGGCGCCCGCCAATGGTGAAGTAACGCCGGTAGACCCGCAGCAGCAGATCCCCGCGGCCGCCGGGGACGTCGCGCTCCTCGCCGGTCGTTTCATACAATTGGCAGCGGTCGGCGCAACGGCCGCATTTACTGCAAACACGGGCGTAGGCATCCAGCGCGACGGCGTAATTGGAATGTTCGAGCACCGCCGCGAACGTTTCGAGAAACCTGCGGGGACGGTCGGTGACTTCCAGCGCCCTGGCTTCGACGTAATAACTGTATTTGCGTGGTTTAGGTTCCGCCGGACTCATACTCGTCCCATTTCTCTCAGCTCGGTTTCCGGTCGGAGCGGCGCCGCGAGAACCTCAGCGCGTTGGTCCGACGGCGCCTGCGGGATCTCGGCTTCCTTGACGGCGACCGCGATCTTATAGAGCACGGTCAGGATCAACGCCCCCGCGGCGTAGATGCCGATGCTGATGATTATTTCGGATAGAGTCGGCACATAATCGTTTATCCTCCCCATCGGGCTCACCGCGAAGCCGCCCACAATCAGCCCCATGCCTTTGTCGATCCACGTGGCGATGAAAATCGCCCCGCAGGCCAGCGCCAGCCAACCCTCGGTGCGCCGCAGCGCGGGAACGAGCAGAATGACCACCCCCGAGACGCCCAGCACCGCGGAGGTCCACATCAGGGGAACCATCATGCGGTGGCCATCGAGCCCGATCCAGAGGTAGCGCAGCGAGGCGGTATGCTCGGCCGAGCCGCCGTAGAAGGCCGAGAAGAATTCCATGAGGATGAAGAAGATGTCGACGATCATCGCATAGCAGACAATGGTCGCGACTTTCTGGATCGCCTCGCGTCCCGGGTCGAAGCGCGAGACTCGCCGCACCAGCATGCACAGCAGAATGAGCAGGGCCGGACCGGCCGCAAACGCCGAGGCCAGGAAACGCGGCCCCATGATGGCCGTGTTCCAGAACGGGTGGGCGATCAGCCCGGCGTAGACGAACGACGTGAGCGTGTGGATGCTGACCGCCCAGGGGATCGAAAAGATGGAGACGATCCTGACCCATTTCGAGGCGGGGATATGGTTGCGCTCGGCGTCGAGACCGAGCCATCCCAGCGCCAGGTTCAGCAACAGGTAACCGTTGAGAAGGACCATGTTCCAGAAGAACGGCGAGCCCGGCGTCGGATGCAGAGCCAGGTTGAGGGCGCGCTGGGGTTGGCCCAGGTCGGCCATGATGAACAGGATGGCCACGGCCACGGCGGCGACGGCGATAAACTCACCCAGCACGGTGATGCGGCCGAAACGCTTGTAGTCGTGCAGGTAATAAGGCAGGACGACCATGACCGCCGAGGCGGCCACGCCGACCATGAACGTGTAATTGGCGATGAAGGCGCCCCACGGCACGTCGCGGCCCAGCCCGGTCGATTCCGAATCCGAAGACAGTTGATAAGCCCACGTGAATACCCCGGCGCCGGCGGCGGCCGCCAGGCACGCGATCCACACCCAGTAACGGGGCTTTCCGGTCAAGGCTTTTTCGAGCATGTGTCACACCCGTAAGTGAGTATTTACTTTCCGATGCCTATTCCTGCTCGTATTCTCGCTCGTGCTCGTGCTCGCGATCGTGATCGTAATCGAGCTCGTGATAAACGTGCGATCATGTCAGCCGCAACGGCGCCTCAGATCAGGTAAAAAACCATGGGCTTGGTGCCCAGCGCCGCCTTGCGTTGCAGCGCGAATCGGCTCTTCAGCCGTTTCCTGACCTCGGACGTGTCGTCCGACAAGTCACCGAAAACGAGCGCGCCCGCCGGGCAGGCCGCGGCGCATAGCGGGGCCTGCCCCTTGTCGAGGCGCTCGACGCAAAACGTGCATTTCTCAACCACGCCCTTGGTTCGCGTGGGATATTCCGGATCGATCCGCGGTATATGGGGCCGCGGATTCATCCAGTTGAAGCTGCGCGAGCCGTAGGGACAGGCCACCATGCAATAGCGGCAGCCGATGCAACGGTGCAAATCCATGTCGACGATCCCGTCGGGCCGCCGGAAGGTCGCCTTCGTCGGGCAGACGCGCACGCACGGCGGATTGTCGCAATGGTTGCACAGCGTCAGCACCGGGGCGCTCTTCAACTTGTCGTCGAGCCAAGGATTCTCCTGATCGGGAAAGGCCTGTTCAAACGGTTCCTTCCAAATCCACTTGACTTCATGGCGGTCGTCATCGATGCGCGGCACGTTGTGGCCCCGGTTGCAGGCGGCGATGCAGCGGTCGCAGTCCGGCGTCTCCAGGCATTTCGCGACGTCGATGACCAGCGCCCAGCGTTTCGCCGCGCCGGCCGCTCCGGCTGCGGGCAGCGCCGCCGGATCGATGGCTTCCAAACCCGCCGCCAGTTCGCGGCCGCCGGCGGCGCCTAGAGTTACCAGGGTCGATATCTTCAGAAATGTGCGCCGGTCAATCATGGCGTCCCGGCCTCCTCGCGTTGGAGTGCGCGGCCAGCGCAACCTTTCGCCCCGCCGATCCGGCCGCCGACGGCGCGGCCGGATCGACATGGCAATCCCAGCAGTAAAGACTCACGCCCACGTAATCGTGACACTCGCCGCAGTAGGTCGCCGCCGTGAGCGATCGGCCTTGCGCGTCGGCCTTGCCGTGGCACTCCATGCACGTTAGCGTAAGGCTCTTGGTCCACTTGCGGCCGCTGGTCGCGGTGTAAAACCAGTCGCCGCCGCGCACGGCCTCGTCGCGCCATTGCGTCAGCAGTTGCATGTGCCGGTCGCGCATGTATTCCCTCGGTTCGATGCACTGTTCGCCGGCGGGATTGGGCGGACTTTGAAACGCCGGTTTATTTTGACCGATCGCGCCGTACCAGATCGGAAAAGTCGCAATGCCGAGGAAAACGACCAGGCCGGCGATGATGTAGGAACCACCATAAAGTTTCATGACACAGCCTCTTGTCGCTCGAGCGGCTCGCTTCTCAGGTTCAGTTCGCGTTCCTTTTCGCCGTCCATGACGAGCGCGTTGCCGACCAGTTCGTGAAGACCGAGGACGCTCACATCGGGAACCCAGTATTCCATCAGCGACGATAGGACCGCGCGGTCGATGGCGCAGATGCAGGCCAGCCGGTTGACGCCGTGGCGCTCGTGGACGTAGCGCACGGCGTTGGCGCGGGGCAGCCCGCCGCGCAGGCGCATTTCCATGTTT
>JAMCWS010000218.1:0-4963 GCA_023480605.1 bacterium | reverse complement strand
AAGGTCTGCTCGCGGATCGTGTTCTCCGGCATCTCGTGGAAATTGCGGCACACGCTGCGCAGGACGTAACGGGGCTCCTCGAACAGGCCCATCGAACGCGCGGGATTGCACGAGTCGTGGAAGGTCACGCGCAGCGTATCGTTGCGGCTCGGGTCGAGTCTCAACTTGCCGTGGCGGATCAGATCGGCGGTGAATTCGGCGATGTGGACCATCTTCGTCGAGCGGGCGTTTTCGAAGCGCGTGCCGGTGACCGGCGAGACGGGTACTTCCAGGAAGTCGGCCGGGCCGTTCATCGTGTCCATGTATTGATGCAACACGCGCCACATGTGGCCGCACTCGCCGCCGAGGATCCATTTGACCCCCAGCCTCCGGGCCTCGGCGTAGATTTTCGCGTTCAGCCGCTTCATCATTTCGTGGGAGGTGAACAGGCCGAAATTCCCCCCCTCGGACGCATACGTGCTCCACGTGTAGTTCAGCCCCGACTGGTGGAGCACCATCATGTAGCCCATCAGCGTGTATATCCCCGGGTCGGCGAGGACGTCGCCCGACGGCACCACGAAGAGCACGTCGGCCCCTTTCCGATTGATGGGAACGTCCACCCGAATCCCGGTGATTGTTTCGATGTCGTCGGCGAAAAATTCCAGGTTGTCCTTGAAGGCGTGCGGCGTGATGCCCAGGTGATTGCCCGTCATGTAGCACTTGGCGATTGGTTCCATCACCCAGTTGATGTTGAGCCCGACCAGATTGAGCAATTCGCGCCCCATCATCGTGATCTCGGCCTGGTCGACGCCGTAGGGGCAGAACACCGAGCAACGGCGGCACTCGGTGCATTGATAGAAGTAATAAAACCATTCCTTGACCACGTCGATCGTCAGCGGCCGCGCCCCGGCCATCCGGCCCAGCAGTTTGCCGGCCAGCGTGAAATCGTTGCGGTAGATCGAGCGGAGCAGTTCGGCGCGAAGGACGGGCATGTTTTTCGGGTCACCCGAACCGATGAAGAAATGGCACTTGTCGGCGCACGCGCCGCACCGGACGCAGATGTCCATGAAGACCCGCAGCGAACGGTATTTCTCCAGCCGTTCCTTGAGCCCCTGAATAATGATCTCTTTCCAGTTCTCGGGCAGTTTCCAATCCTCGTCGGCGGGCGACCAGTCGCGCGGATGAGGGAAGTCCACCGTTTGCAGCGCTTTCGGCTTGGCGCTGTAACTCCACGTGCCGGAGCGGAACGCCGGCCGGGTGTCGAGCCAGTTTTCGCTCGTAGACTGAAACGAGACGCGCGCCAGTTCCTCGGGTTTGGGCAATGCCGCCATGTTTATTCCTTCGTCACCGGTATTCCGGCGGCTTTCATTTTCCCGCGGTATTCATCCTCGTATTCGTCGTAGGTGTGGACCGCGACCGGGTAGTCCCACGGATTAACGTGGCGGATCATGCGCGAGGCGGCCCGCTGGTTGCGCGTGGGGCTCAGCCAAACTCCCGCCGCGTGGCACAACTTGCTGTATGGCAGGCAGGCAAACAGCACGCTGACCAGCGTCAGGTGAACGTAAAAAAGGGTTCCGATCGGAGCGGCGGGAACCTCGGGCCGGAAATGGACCAATCCAAGGCAAAGGGTTTTGACGCCGACAATGTCGACGCGCCACGAGGTGTAACGCATAAGAACGCCCGTCAGGGCGATGCCGATCACGAGGAACAACGGAAAATAATCGGTCGCGAGCGAAATATAGCGAATCGGCGGCAGCACGAGTCGCCGCGCCAGCAGGAAAAGGGCCGCGCCCAGCAGAATCGCCCCGCTCACGTAGACCTGCGGCGTGCCGATCTGGAGGATGCCATCCAGGCGATCGAGCAGAGCCAGGGGGGCCGGAACGGGGTCGCTGAAAAATCGGAAGTGATGCAGCAATACGATCAGGAATGAGTAATGAAACGCCAGCGCCCCGGCCCACAGCCAGAGACTCGACCGGTAGGCCAGGCGCGGCACCACGCCGCCACGGCCGACGAACTCCTGCCTCACGTTGCGAAACAGGCTGCGAAACAGGAGCACTTCCAGTCCCATGCGCGCGGCGACCCCCATGCGCGTGTGCGGATTTTCGATCGGATTCGATCGGACCCACGGCAACGAAACCTGCTGCCCGCAGGTCGTGGAGATGTTGAAGGGCACCGGCACGCGCGCCCACCTAAGCACCCGCCACGCGACCCCCGCCAGCAGCGCCGCCAGCGCGCCGTAAGGGATCACCACGCCGAACAGGAGATCGAGGCCCAGCATCGCCGTGCCCAGCCAGGCCGCGGCCGCCAGGGCCAACACCGCCACGAGTGGTGTCACAACCGTCATCGGCAATTTCCTCCACGCGGCGGACATGCCCGTTAATCTTCGCCGCCCGACGGACCGGCGGGCGGCAGATCCCGTTCGCCGAATCGATTCAGCAGGCGCGCCACGTTGCGTTTCATCTCGTTGACGCGCAGTTGATAGACGGCCTGGCGGCATTCCACGAACACGTCGAACGCCACAAGCAGCAGGGCGTCGATCCGCCGCTCCAGTTCCAGTTCCGCCGGGTTATCGGCAGGCGCCCCGCCCGTTTGAGCCGCCCCCTCCTGCGCCCGAACGATGGTTTTAAGGAGCGGCACGAAGGCCAATGCCTCCGAAGGCGGAACATCCTGGACCGCCTTGAGGCGAATCACGGGCCGCAGGATCTCACTCATCGCCACGGCGTCCGCCCCTTCGGCAAGCGCCGCAAACAGCCGATCGATCCCGTTTTTCAGGATCGCGCCGCCCGGATTGGCGAAAGGGTCGTGTTGCTTCCGGACGAAATCCCGGAACGCATCGCCATACAGCGCCACGGTCTGGTCCAGCCACGCCGCGCGCACTTTCCCGCCGTGCACGGCAATCCATTGACCCAGCGTCATGGAACCAGGTGCATCCATGTTTTGAGAAACTCCGTCCCGTTTCCGGACAGTTTCAGACGCAACCGGTCGGCTTGGGCAGTCCCGCAACCTTGCAGGCGCCCTTGGCCGGTCCCGACGGGAACAATTGATAGATCTTATTCAGGGGGAAGCCGGTTTCCTTGCAGAGCTTGCGGATCATCGGCGCGACGCTGAACTCCATGTAGTAGTTGCGCAGCATGTTGACCACCTTCCAGTGGTCGGGGGTCAGCTCCTCGACGCCTTCGGTCTTCGCCAGGTCGCGTGCGACCGCTTCGCTCCATATGGATGGATCTTGAATGAAGCCATCCTCGTCGATTTCGACTTCCATTCCGCCTAGTGCAACCTTCGCCATGACATCGTCTCCTTTGCGATCTGAAATGAACGGTGAAATTCCCTTGCGGTCCTGCAGGCGACGCGACCTTTCCCGATGCCTAAACCGCGCAGGCCCACGGCGTGTGCCGGCGGCACTGGCGAACCCAGGCCGGCGCCCAATCCCGCGCCCCCAGCGCGTGCAGGTGCATGTAGGTTCCGATCGTGTTTTTGTATACCAGTCCATCGCGCCCGTCGTGGATGCCCACGCCCCGTTCCAGCGTGATACCGAAAGCAAGGTTCTCCGGATCCGCCGCGACCGGACGCGTGTAATGAAATTCGTGCCCCCGCATCCGCGTACCCGCCGGCATGAACGGATGTCTCGCGGTCGTCACGGCCTCCACATAGCCGTGACCCTGCGGCTTTGGTTCCAATGCGAAACTTACCGGGAAGATGCCGGCCATCGGGAATTCGCCCCGTCTGGTAACGAGGCGATCACCCAGGTAGATCAATCCGCCGCATTCGGCGTAGATCGGAAGTCCTTCCCCGGCCCGGCGCCGGACCGCTTGACGCAACGGCTCATTTGCCGCCAGCGCCTCGGCCCGTTCTTCGGGGAACCCACCGCCTATATAAAGCCCGTCCAAAACGTCGGGCAGGCCGTTTGCGCGCAGGGCGTCGATCGGGATGAGCGTCGCGCCCTGGCGTTCGAGCGCCTCGAGGTTTTCGGGATAATAGAAATGGAACGCCTCATCGCGGAAATACCCGACGCGCAGCGTCCCGCCGCCGCCGGCCGCCTCCCTTCGCCGGGCCTCGGCGCAGCGGCGCGGCGCCGCGAACGAGGGCGCATCCCACGCAACGCGCCACAGGCCGTCCAGGTCGAGATACGTGCGCGCCATCGCGGCCGCGGCCTCGATCGCGTCGGCCGGTCGCGCCAGTTCCTGCGGCGGCTTGAGTCCCAGGTGGCGCTCGCGCAGGTCCGATTCATCCAGCCGGGGAACCGCGCCATACACCTTGAGCCCCGTGATCGTCTCCACCGCCTCGCGCACCACGCGCGTCTGCCGGGCCGTGGCGACCTGGTTCAGGATCACTCCCGCGATCCTGACCCGGGGATCCATGGCCCGGCATCCAAGCACGACGGCCGCGCTGGTGCACGTCCGTTTTTCACAAGTCACGATCAGAACGACCGGACAGTCCAGCAGCTTGGCCAATTCGGCCGTGCTGAAGCTGCCCCGCGGATCCACGCCGTCGTATAATCCGCGGTTGCCCTCGATCAGGTTCAAGCCGGCGATCAGTCCGTGGTCGGCGAAGGAACGCGCCGTCACCCGGTCGCCCATCAAGTACACGTCCAGGCTCCGGCACGGACGCCCTGCCGCCGCCGACAGCCAGGCGCTGTCGATGTAGTCCGGCCCCTTCTTGAAAGCCGCGCACTCGCGCCCCTGGCCGCGCCAGGCCGCCAGCAGTCCGAGCGCCAGCATCGTCTTGCCGGCGCCGCCGCGTTCGGCCGCGAGTATCAGGCGTGGATACAGGGGATGGGTTTCGTAGCCTTGCATCGTGAGCGGTTACCTAACAAGTATATTCCACACGGACGGCCGCTATTTCGCCTGTTCCTCGTTCGGCGGGATTTCGATATAACTCCCCCCGAAATACGTGTAGACACACCGTCCATTGTCGATCAATTCCCGGATCGCCGCCTTGCATGCCTGCTTGTCCACGCCGAACCGTTCCGTCATGGCCTTTTGCA
>JAMCWS010000167.1 GCA_023480605.1 bacterium | reverse complement strand
AATTTTCTCAAGAGCGCCGCCATGGTGACGGCCGCGGCCGCGGCGGGCGGGGCGGCGCTGGAATCGGCGAGTGCGGCCGCCGCGGCCACAAACGCCGGAAAGCCCGCCCGCAAGCCCAATTTCATATTCTTTCTCGTTGACGACATGGGCTGGATGGACAGTTCGACCTATGGCAGCACATTCTACGAAACGCCCAACATGGATCGCATGGCGCGGCGCGCGATGCGCTTCACCAACGCTTATGCGACGCCGCTGTGCTCGCCGACGCGCTGCACAATCATGACGGGGCTGTATTGCGAGCGCCTGGGACTCACCCTGCCGGCCGGCCATATGCCCCAGGCGGTGGGCGCGAGGATGGGCAAGCGCGCGGCGCCGTATATGAAGATGATCACTCCGTCTTCGGCCACTTATATGCCCCTGGAGCAATATACCGTCGCCGAAGCCTTGCGCGACGGGGGCTACCGGACGGCCCATTTCGGCAAATGGCACCTGGGTGGCAACGAGCAATACTGGGCCCGGCGCCAGGGCTTCGACGAAACCGTCGGCGGCACCGGCGCCCCCGGTCCGGTCGGCTATTTCAGCCCTTACTTCCTCGACAACGTCGAAGACGGCCCCGACGGCGAACACATCACCGATCGCCTGACCCGCGAAGCGCTGCGTTTCATCGAAGCCAACCGGAACCGGCCGTTTTACCTCAACCTTTGGCATTACTCCGTCCATGGACCGTGGCAGGCCAAGAAAGAACTGATCGAGAAGTATGAAAAGAAAGTCGATCTGAACAATCCGCAGCATAATCCCGTCTACGCGGCGATGCTCGAAAGCATGGACCAGAGCCTGGGCCGCATCCTCGACAAACTCGACGCCCTCGGGCTGGCCCGCAACACCGTCCTGATCTTCATGTCCGACAACGGTGGCCTGCTGGCCAGCGAGTCGGGCAACCTGCACCTGCCATCCCGCACGCCGATCACCTCGAACAAACCCCTGCGCGGCGGCAAGGGCACTCTCTACGAAGGCGGAGTGCGCGAGCCGTTGATGATCCTCTGGCCTGGGGTGACCAAGCCGGGATCGGTATGTGACGAGGCGGTTCACGCGATCGATTTCTACCCAACGATGCTGGCGGTCGCCGGCCTGCCGCAACCCGCGGGCAAGGTGCTCGACGGCGAAAGTCTCGTGCCGCTGCTGCAGGGCGCCGGCAAACTGAAACGCGAGGCGATCTTCTGCCATTTTCCGCACTATAATAATCCCGACGACTTCGTCCAGGGCGAGTATCGTTCACTACCCTCGACCTCTGTCCGCAAGGGCGACTGGAAGCTCATCCGACTTTACGGCGAGGGGGAAGGGCGGACAACCAAGTTCGAACTATTTAATCTCAAGGACGACATCGGCGAGACCATCAATCTTGCGGAGAAGCATCCCGACCGGGTCCGTGAAATGGACGCCCTCATCGAGGCGCACATCAAGTCAACCGGCGCGATCGTCCCCGAACCAAATCCTGCATACCTGCCGCCCACGGCCGAGTGGAAAACCGGTCCGGCTCTGGCCGTGGAACGCGCAATCGGGATGCTGCGGATCCAGTGCACGGGAATCAACGGTTACGTCGACACGCCGACCTTTTCGATGCCCGGCCCGCTGATCATACGCCTTCATGCCCGCCGCCCGGTCGACAACGAGTCGCGCTGGCAGACGCTTCCCGGCCGGCCGCGTTTCCGCTGGCGCCCGCGCGATGCGGCGGAATTCGGCAATGACCAACTCGTCTTCGATGTGCCCCACGACGGCCTCTGGCACGAGATCGAGGTGCCCGTGCCGACCGAGGAGATCGTGGCGCAATTGCGACTTTTCCCGGGCTATGCGCCCGATTCGATCGACCTGGATTGGATCCGCGTGGAACAGGCCGGCCTTGCGAGCCGCGATGGCGCCGGAGTCGTCTGGAACTTCGCCGACGCGGGATAAGGCGGCTCGGCCGCCGCTTCGAGTCAGCCACCTAATCTGAAGGGAGCACGAGGACGATGAGCAAACTGCGCGATAATTTCGATCGGCCTCCTTATCGCTATCGGATGTTGCAGATCATGCACCAGTACGGTTCGGATCGAACGAGCGAGGAGACCGTCAAGTATCTCGACCAGTTCGGTTACGGCGGCGTCGTCACCAACGTCAGCTTCAAGGACTATCTCGACAGCGAAGAGAATTGGGGGGCTTTCGTCCGCCATTTCGGCGACGTGCGGAGCCGGGGGATGGACGCCTGGATTTATGACGAAAAGGGCTACCCCAGCGGCAAGGCCGGCGGCAAGACGATGGAGAGCCACCCCGAATTCGAGTCGTTGGGCGTCGTGTTCGCGCGCAGCGAAGGCCACGAGGCCGTGCGCCACGCCTTCCCCAAGGGCGAACGTTACGTTGGCGAACCGCTGCTGGTGGTGGCGTTGCCCGTCACCGGCGGCGTGCATGACCTGAAGCGCGCCGTGGACCTGACCGACCAGGCCCCCGGCCGCGCCGAAATGACCTGGGAGGCGCCCGACGGCGCCGTCTGGGCCATCTTGTCGTTTCACCGGCGCCGGATGTACGAAGGCACGCACTGCGTCACAAACCTGTCGGATCCGCTACCTTACATCAACATCGCCGACCGCGAGGCCGTGGCGCGCTTCATTGAATTGACGCACGAAGCTTATCGCCGCCATCTGGGCGACGACCGGTTTCGTCAGTCGGTGCAGGCGATTTTCACGGACGAGCCCTCGCTGATGACGGCCTATTTCAAGGACGATCCCGTGATTCTGCCCGCGGTGCCCTGGAGCAGGACCTTCCGGGAGGAGTTCCGCGCCCGGGCCGGTTACGACATCGTCCCCCATCTGCCGGCACTCTTCGTCGATTGCGCCGGCGAGGGCGGAGCCGACGAGTCGCTCTACCGCCGTCTCGACTTCTGGAAAGTGGCTTCGGCACTGATCGAAGAGAATTTTTATGGTCAGATCCAGGACTGGTGCCGCGCGCACGGCACCGCCGCCTCGGGGCACGCCCTGTGCGAAGAACACCTCTATTGGCATGTCGTTTTCGAGGGTGACCTCTACCGCGACCTGCGCCGGATGGACGTGCCCGGCATGGACAACCTGACCTCGCACCCGCTCGAACTGGCCCGCGCCGAGCATATTCCCGTCACCAAGTTCCTCAGTTCGGTCACCCACATGACGGGCGCCGCCATGTGCATGAGCGAGACGTCGTCGCACGTGGAGCGGGTCTACAAACGGCCCGTCTCGTTCGCCCAGCGTCTGGGCACGATCAACCTGCAATACGCGCAAGGGCTCACCCGCGTCACATCGTATTACCAATTCCAGGAATTCAGCGATGAGGAGCGTCGGCGATTCAACGACCACATCGGCCGGCTGGGAGCCATGCTGACGGGCGGGCGTCACGTCGCCGACATCGCGCTCTTCTACCCGGTGCAGAGCATGTGGAGCGCCCTGGTTCCCACCACGGCGTCGGTCTACAAG
>JAMCWS010000002.1 GCA_023480605.1 bacterium | reverse complement strand
CGAAACCCAACTGCCGTCGGCAAGCCCTGCTCGTATTCATTCATGTCTTTGATCCGGGAGCGCGTTTTTACGCCGGGAGGCGGCGCCGAGCTCCAGTCGATCCCTTGCGTCCATTGTTCGTAGGTCTTGTTCTCGATGTCGCCGGCTTTGACCAGGGGGCTCCAGACCATGCCGTAATTGAGGTAGATGCTGTTCTGGCGGACGTGGGAGGCCATATTTTTGATATATCGGCTGTCGGGCGCCGGCGGCAGTTGGGTTTCGGTCCAAAGGATGTTTTCCATCCTGGCCGCGTTCAGGGGGCGGATGCCGCCATCCTTGCCCACGGCGTATAGAGTGGACACATCCGTCTGCGCGCCGCCGGCGTTATACTCGCGGTCATCGTAAACGCTGTCGAAAAGCCGCGCGCCGTCCGGGAGTTGGCCGATCTTCACCGGCGGCCCGACGCGGCCCGGCGCGACGGCATACGCCTCCTTGCGGCTGAGGTTTTGCAGCAAAGCGGTCTCGGCCGCGCCGGCCTTTTTTACGCTGAGGATTGCGAAGGCGATTGCGCCCTGGCCGCCGGCCGGCGCGTCGGCCTCGCCCAGGAGGTTTGCCTTCGGGGCTGTAGAAAAGCACCGGAGCCGACACGCCCTCGCTCCGGCGAGCCGCGACCGCCAGCACATCGCCCGGCGCCGAGGCCACGAAGCGGCCGGCGCAGACGACATAGGGGGGGGCGATTTTATCCGCGATCGCCACTGATTTCACCAGGCCGCCGTAACGGTTGAAGATGCGCACCTCGCGGACCTGCGCCGACGCCAGCGGCCACGCGGCGAAGCACGGCCGGCCGTCGGCAAGTCGCAGGGCTTCCACCCCCACGCCGCCGGTGACCTCCGGCGGCCAGGCCAAAAACTGCGTCTCGACCACCTGGTAAGGGGAAAGGACGCGCACCACCGTATGGTTGGCCGGATGCTCGCCCTCGCCGGCGACGATCACCGGCGCCAGCGGCACGGGCGCCTTGGCCGATGGATCCTCGCGCCCCATCTTGGTCAGCGCGTCCAGGTCCATATGCTTGTAGACACTCATCACGGCGACGGCGGACTCCGGGTCACGGCGGTTTATCGTCTCCATGGCGCCCGTTTGCGGCGCGACGCCGTCAAGCCCGATGCCGCAGGCGGCGAAGAACGCTTTATCGCGTTGTTCATCCTGTTTGAAACGTTCCAGGTCTTCTGCGCTGGGCGCGTGCAATATGACATTGCGGATGGTGACGGCGTAACCGACATAGTCTCCGAAATCGAATCGGAACGACTTGGATCGCCCGTCCCACACTTTCGCAAGGCGCTTCAGATTGAAATCAGCCTTGGTCCACGCCGGCGCGGCCTTGAGCTCGAGCCCGGTGATCTGCGCGAACGCTTTGCCGGGAGGGTAGAAAAAGATATCCATCCCCGCCAGTTTTTGAGGGGCTTTATACTCGAACGAAAGCAGGAAAGTCGTGGTGTCGTCAATTTCGCCCTCGGCGGCGGAAGTGTATATGTAAGGATCGCTGCCGGTGACGGTCAGGGTCAGGCTGCCGTCGGCGTTGGCGGTCGCCTCGATACTGTGCGCGTGCTCGGGCAAGAGGCGTAATGGAAAAGCGGTGACGTCCTGGACCGGGCCCGCCGCCGGCGCGGCCGCGGCCGTTCCGGCGCGGAATATAACGGTTCCCATAATAACGGTAAAACACATAAGGCGGCGCCACATGTATTTGTTACTCCATCTCTCTTCGATCAAATATGATAAACGGCGCATTCAGGCGATTTGCTCGAACCGGTTCCAACGTGCGGATATGACAGTCCGAATACGTTTCGCGCGACCGCATTCCACTGCCGATCGGACTTCTTGAACCGGCTACCGAGTTTGGCCTTTTCGACGATCGCTGCTTGGAGTCCGGCCGTCTTCTTGAACCTGCCGTTCAGCTTTTACATAGTCAGGCACGCGGCGTAAAATCAACCGATTTCCATTCACCGCACGGCGATAGGAGTTGATTTTTGATTTTCAATCGAAATAATCATGTTTTTTGATCGTAATGATCATGCTTTTTCGTCGTTTTTCAGGAACCACGATCGTTCCCCCGGAGAGCCTGCTCTTCGGGACTGATCTCGCCTTTCTTGCCAACAAGCCGGAGATGCGCGCCCGGACACTCCATGAACCTTCAGCCGTCGCGCAATTTGATTGAACCACCAAGCCACCGCGGACAAAGGATCGAGGGAACACTATCCTGCCGCGAAATGTCATGCCATTTCATGCCAAACCGTGCCATGATGGACGCCGGAATGACTGTTCTCATTCCATGGAGTCAATTCCATCCCCTTCAAAGGATTAGACGGGCCACGCGGCCCTCGGCGTCCCGACCCCGCAAATCCCATGCAAGTTCAAAATCTACTTCCGCGCCTTCGCCTTGCCTCGCGCCTTGTGACCGTCGCCTTCCTGCTGATCAGCCAGTTCGTTCCGGATCGATCCGCGGCCGGCGGATGGTTTGGCCGCGCCGGCGACCGGGCCGCCATGGAGGGGCCGGTCCACCGCCTGGGGACCGCACCGGCGATCGGCGAATGGATGCTGCTGGGGCCGCTGCCCAATCCGAAAGCCGAACAGCCGCTCGCCCCCGGCCTCGGTTACGACAAGGATTACCTCACCCCGCTGGGCGGGGAGGCGCGCGCCCGGCTGACCGCCGCCGATCGGATTCCCTTCGCCGGCGAGGACGCCACCACCCGGACTGCCACCCCGCGACGCGCCGCCGCCAAGCCTCACGGCGTCGTCGACCTCAACGACATTTACGACATGCCCGGCCGCGCGGTCGCCTATGCCTTCGCCTGGGTCGACTCGCCCACGAGCCAGACGGCGAATTGGTATCTGGGCTCGGGCGACGGCGTCAAGGTTTGGGTGGATGGCAAGTTGGTCCACGCCCACTCCGGCAATCCCTTCGGGCAATCCTGCATCCCGCGGCAGGTCCAGTTCTCGGCCGGCCTGCGTAAGGGGCGCAACCCGGTGCTCGTCAAGGTGGACAATGCCAACGGCGACTGGGCGTTCATATTGGAAGTGGCGGATTCGGCGGGGGCGCGCGACATTCAGACCGAACTCGACCACGCCAAGATTCACAAGGATTTTCAAGGCGACGAGCTTCTGGCCGACTCGCCCACCGGCTTCGTGATGCGGCCCGGCCCCTTTCCGCCGCTCCAGTGGAAAGACGCCCCCCTGGCGGAGAAAGCGCTGGGGCGAATCCGCCTGAAGATCCGTTGGTTCGACGCCCGCCTGAACGAGGTGCGGCGCGCCGACGGGCCGGGGCGTTACGCCGCCTACGCCGAAGCCCCAACGCGCGGCGGGGGCCGGTTGCGGCGCGCCATGACCTTCTTTTGCGCCCCGCCCGCGTTCGTCGATGCCCTGGAGGCACTGCCGACCACGACGACGAAGGCCACCATTTGGGCGACGACGACCACCCTGGCGCAATTCAACGGCGATTACATCCCCAATCCGATGATCCCACGCCAGGTCTGGGAGGAGCAGAA
>JAMCWS010000087.1 GCA_023480605.1 bacterium | reverse complement strand
TGTCCATGCGCATGACGGTTCCCAGTTCGATGCGGTGGCCGCCGCTGGCGCACTCCTCCATCAGGCAGTCGGGCCACGTCCGGCGGATCCGCTCCCAGTAGGCGTAGAGCCCCTCCACGTAGCGGATTTCGGTGATTCCCTGGCGGTCGGGGGCGTCGTTGGCGCGCCAATAGGGCAGCGGATCCATGTTGAAATCCTGCCGGTAAACGCGGAAGCCCGGCAACGCCATGAAGCCCTTGACGATGTTGAAGAAATGATCCTGGACTTCCTTGCGGCCGAAATCGGCCAGATAAGTGTGCGTTTGGCCCGGCACGGCCAGCACCCAGTCGGGGTGATCCTGGTGGAACCGGGTGCCGGCCACGACGCGCTCGGGTTCGAACCACAGGCCGTAGACGATGCCGGCGTCGCGCGCGGCGGCCGCCACGGGGGCCATGCCTTGGGGGTAGTGATCCTTGCGGGGGGTATAATTGCCGGCGCCGCTGGGCCAGCCGCCGTCGAACCAGCCGGCGTCGGTGATGATGGCTTCGGCGCCCAGGGCGGCGTAGGCCCTGATGAGCGAGATCTGATTGTCGGCGGTCGTTTCGTTCAGCCAGCCGCCGCCGCGCGTGAAGCAGGTGTTGCAGAAGACCAGCGGGTCGGGCTCCTTGTCGGCGCGGCGGGGAGTGTAGTATTTGTAAATGAGTCGTCGGAAACCGGCCTGGGCTTCGTCGGGCGGACCGTCGAACCGGAGGGTCAACACCCGCGGCATGCGGACCCGCTCGCCCGGGCGAAGCACGAAATGCGTTTTCTCCATCCCGGCGCGCGCGCGCAGGGCGCCCCCCTTGCAGTCGAAGACGGCCTGCCACGTGCCGGACCACTCCAGGGCGTATAGCTCGATCCCCTCGCCCGTTTCCAGACGGAAGAAAGGCATGTTGCGCGTCGAGGGGCGCCCGGTGAGCGATCCGATCGTTTCGTTCATCCCCTCGAGCAGGCTCACCTCGGTCGACTCGAACATGGTCGGGTTGGGCACGCCTCCGCGCAGCTTTTGCAGGCGAAAGGGCGCCAGGCCGGGCAGCGGCCGGGAACAGGTGCGGTCCAGGACCTGGACGTTCTCGATGACGGGGGTGTCGGCGCCGCCCTTGTTTTCGAAATAGATCACCCAGTCGACCGCCGGGAAGTCGGGGCACGCGGCGGCCTCCAGGGCCAGTTCGAGTCCGGAATTCGGGTCCTTCCACGTCACGGTCGCCTGGTGGCGTCCGTCGGCCAGCCGCTTGATTTTCACGGCAGTCGTCCAGGCGGCGAGCAACTTGCCGCTCTCCTGACCGCCGTAGGTAAACGAGAACGGCACGCCCGAAGCCGCAACGGCGCGCAGGCGTTCGAGAGGATCTGCCATCGGGATCTGCTCCTTTTTCGTGCGGGTCGAAGGATCCATGTCGGCCCCGGCGGCCGCCTGGGCGCGGGGGCCTGGCGTGCCGGCGCCGATCACGAGGATCAGGCCGATTAAAAGCGCCGGGGTGGCGTACACCCTAAAAGCAAATCGGCGCGGCGCGGCGCTTGGCTTCAAGACCATGTCGTCATGCCTTTCACGATGAATCACTTGCTGGCTTGTTGATATCCGAAGACGGCCAAGAACGCAAGCCGATTGCATCGGTCCCGCGCAACCGGGCGGATTCATTCCGATATCTCCGGGCGGGCAAATAGGATAAACTGATATCCGAGATGGAGTCGCGGGGCGGCGGTGACGCGCCCGGGTTCGTCGAATCCCGTTACGGGAACGGTTCAAAGGCGCTGGCTCCATAGCCTGGCTATCGTCGGCCGGCCGGGGCGGGTCGGCAAGCGAGCCTAACATGACCTTGGCGCGCGCCATCATCCTCCTGTTGCTGGTGACCGATCCGATCGGCAACGCCGTCGTGTGCGCCTCGTTTTTCAAATCGATCGAGCCACGGCGCCAGGCCTGGGTGGCCATGCGCGAGTCGGCCATCGCATTCGCGATCCTGCTGGCTTTTCTACTGGGGGGCGGCAAGCTGCTCGACTTGCTCCAGATTCGCGAGCCGTCGCTGACCTTCGCCGGCGCCGTCGTGCTGCTGCTGATCGCCATCCGCCTTATCTTTCCGCCGCGCGAGGGTCTTTTCGGCGAGATGGCCGAAGGCGAGCCTTTCATTGTGCCGATCGCCACGCCGCTGCTGGCGGGCCCCTCGGCCATTGCGATCGTCATGCTGCTGGCCTCGAAGGATCCCTCGCGCTACCTCGAATGGATCGTGGCGTTGCTGGTCGTTTGCGCGATCTGCGGGGTGTGCATGCTGATCTCTCTGCCGCTGGCCCGCTTCCTCGGCTCGCGCGGCGTGACGGCCGTGGAAAAACTTCTTGGCCTCCTCCTCACGGCGATGGCCATCCAGATGTTCATCAACGGACTGCAAATATACCGCCGCCTGGCGATATGAAGCCCCGCGCGACCGTAAAAGGTTCAACATGCGCACTCGCGGGGCGGTTGGGCCGGCGCATGGCTCGAAGTCCGGGCGCCGCATTCCGGACCCGACGCAAAATGCGAAACGCGAAATAGACGGTGGAGGCGTCGTAGAATCATGCCTCGGCGGCGATAATTTTTTACTTTCGCCGGCGTGGCGCATCGGCTAACCTTTGGGCGTTGAAATTGTTCCGAAAACCGCGCGCAATGGGCGCTGACGCCGTCCCTGGTTCCAGATGCCCGACTATCCCGATTCCCATGGCCGCCGGTTGCCGCTGATGCCGCTGCCCCACCCATTGCCCCGATTCATTCGCACGCCTGGCCCGACGCACCCTCTACGGCCTGGAACCGTTCTCTGTCTCGCCGCCCTGGCGGGCCTGCTGGCCGCCATGCCGGCGCGCGGCCAGAATTCCCTCGCCCTTGGCCAAACGGCGCTGGATCACACCGGCGCTTTCCGGCGCTGCCTGTGGGTGACGCGCTGGGATTACGCCTCGCCCGAAGACGTGGCCCGCATCTGCTACAACGCCGCCTCGGCCCGGTTCACCGATATACTCTTCCAGGTGCGCGGCGCGGGGACGGTCTTCTACCCCAGCGCCGTCGAGCCTTGGGCGGGTGAACTCAGCGGCCGGAGCGGCGCCGCCGGCGTCGGCTGGGACCCCGGTTGGGATCCGCTGGCCACGGCACTGCGCGAGGGGCATCGCTGGGGGCTGCGCGTGCACGCCTACCTGAACGTCCTGCCCGGGTGGAGCGGCGGCGACGCGCCCGCCCGCTCAAGCGGCCAGCTTTATGCGGCCCACCGCGACTGGTTCATGGTCGACTCGCGGGGACGGACCATGCGCCCCGGCGATTGGTATACCTTCCTCGACCCGGCGCTGCCCGAGGTTCGCGCCCACCTGGCCCGCCTGTTCGGCGATCTGGCGCGCCGTTACCCCGTCGACGGCGTTCATCTCGATTACATACGTTATCCCCACGAGAAGGGGTCGTTCTCGTATCAACCCCGGGTGCTCGACGCCTTCCGCCGCCTTTTCGGCGGCAAGCCCGACCGCCTGCCCAACGAGTGGATGGAATTCCGGCGGAGCCAGGTGACGGCCGCACCGC
>JAMCWS010000177.1:16182-17788 GCA_023480605.1 bacterium | reverse complement strand
GTGGTTCGCACGACGAAAAATTCGTGCCTCGGTGGCCTGGAACGGCGGCGCGTTGCCGCCTTGTGGGCAACCCATGGAAAAAGGGG
Organism: bacterium; assembly: GCA_023480605.1. Classification (GTDB taxonomy): domain Bacteria; phylum Sumerlaeota; class Sumerlaeia; order MVZB01; family MVZB01; genus JAMCWS01. The sequence continues at coordinate 17,702 of JAMCWS010000177.1, read as the reverse complement.
GCGCGAGGGCGGTCCGAAAGGGCTTTCCGGTGGGTGAAAATGCGTCGCCTTTTTTTGCCACGGCGCCGGTAAATCACGCGTATAATGTTGATATGGCGCAGTTTGCGTATGTGAAAAATAATTCATCTGGGGGGTTGACAAATAAACGGAAACCCGTATGATATTGAACTTCTGACGGCAAGGAGCCAATACGGCGAGTGGCCTGAGGAACAGGCCGGAAACGACGGATCCGGGGAGCTGAAACGAGCGCGAAAAAAGCTCCAAAAGGGTCTTGACATGCCGGTCGGGAAGGAAAACTTTCGCGGCTAAAAAAACCGGAACCAAGGGTCGCAGGACTCGGGCCGTTCTTTGAAAACTGGGCAGAGACAAAGTGCGGATTCTCGTCAATATGAGGATCAGCCTGTGTAAAGTCCGTGCCGGATCATGAAATATTCCGGCCCGCTTTCGAGTCATCGAGGGAAGGGCCGATTGAGATATGCTCTCGTGAATAACAAGTTTATTCTACGGAGAGTTTGATCCTGGCTCAGAACGAACGCTGGCGGCGTGGATTAGGCATGCAAGTCGTGCGAGAAAGGGGTAGCAATACCCCGAGTAAAGCGGCGAACTGGTGAGTAACAGGTGGGCAACGTGCCCTGAAGTTGGGGATAACGCGCGGAAACGCGCGCTAATACCGAATGTGGCCATCCGGATCACGGTCTGGATGGTTAAAGCAGCGATGCGCTTCAGGATCGGCCCGCCCCCGATTAGCTAGTTGGTGAGGTAATGGCTCACCAAGGCTGCGATCGGTAGCTGGTCTGAGAGGATGGTCAGCCACACTGGAACTGAGATACGGTCCAGACTCCTACGGGGGGCAGCAGTCTAGAGGCTTCGTCAATGGGGGAAACCCTGAACGAGCGACGCCGCGTGTGGGATTGAAGGCCTTCGGGTCGTAAACCACTGTCAAGCGGGAAGAATGCCCGGATGGCGAATCCGGGAGCGACGGTACCGCTGAAGGAAGCCCCGGCTAACTCCGTGCCAGCAGCCGCGGTAATACGGAGGGGGCAAGCGTTGTTCGGATTTACTGGGCGTAAAGGGTGTGTAGGCGGTTGCGCAAGTCTGGTGTGAAATCTTCACCGCTTAACGGGAAGAGGTCACTGGAAACTGCGTAACTCGAGTATGGAAGAGGCAAGCGGAATTCCTGGTGTAGCGGTGGAATGCGTAGATATCAGGAAGAACACCGGTGGCGAAGGCGGCTTGCTGGGCCATCACTGACGCTGAGACACGAAAGCGTGGGGAGCAAACGGGATTAGATACCCCGGTAGTCCACGCTGTAAACGGTGCGCACTAGGTGTGGGGGGTATCGACCCCTCCCGTGCCGAAGTTAACACATTAAGTGCGCCGCCTGGGGAGTACGGCCGCAAGGTTGAAACTCAAAGGAATTGACGGGGGCCCGCACAAGCGGTGGAGGATGTTGTTTAATTCGACGCAACGCGAAGAACCTTACCTGGGCTTGAACCGCTGGCTAAACCTCTGGAAACAGG
>JAMCWS010000177.1:0-16172 GCA_023480605.1 bacterium | reverse complement strand
GGTTAAGTCCCGCAACGAGCGCAACCCTTGTCGCTAGTTACCATCATTCAGTTGGGGACTCTAGCGAGACTGCCGGTGACAAACCGGAGGAAGGTGGGGATGACGTCAAGTCATCATGGCCCTTACGTCCAGGGCTACAAACGTCCTACAATGGCCGAGACAACGAGTCGCGAGACCGCGAGGTTTAGCTAATCTCTTAAACTCGGTCCCAGTTCAGATTGCAGTCTGCAATTCGACTGCATGAAGATGGAATCGCTAGTAATCGCAGATCAGCACGCTGCGGTGAATACGTTCCCGGGCCTTGTACACACCGCCCGTCACACCACGAAAGTCGGTTGTTCCAGAAGTCGCTGTTGGAACCCGCAAGGGGCCTAGGCGCCAAAGGAATAATCGGTAATTGGGGTGAAGTCGTAACAAGGTAGCCGTATCGGAAGGTGCGGCTGGATCACCTCCTTTCTAGGGAGAACCAAACGGTCTGGCGCCTGTATCAGGCATCGGCCAGACCCGGTCTCTCAGGTCGGTCGGCCGGATGAAAGGTTGAACCTCATGACGACGATCCGCACTCGGCTCTGCCCGGTTTTCAACGAACGGCCTTCCGCGGAGCGGTTTTGACGCGCTCTCGGCGCGCGCTGGCGGCCCGGGAGATCGGGAACGCTCTAAAAGCCCGGCCACAGTATTTGTGCTGGCGTGTGGGCGCCATAGGGCCTGTAGCTCAGGTGGTTTAGAGCGCGCGCCTGATAAGCGCGAGGTCGGTAGTTCGAGTCTACCCAGGCCCACCAGTCGTCGTCGGCTGGCCGGGCCGGGCACTCCCTGGCGGCGATGAGGAGGAGAAGGGCGGGCTTGCCCGCCGAAGCGTGAGCCAAGGCGGGGCCGTAGCTCAGCTGGGAGAGCGCGGGCTTTGCAAGCCTGAGGTCGAGGGTTCGATCCCCTTCGGCTCCACCATCGCGACGGATCCCTCAAGCTTCGAAAAAAGTTCATCGCATGGGCGGTGGATTTTGTTCGAACCTTGAAGGCTGGCTGATGTTTCAGTCGGTTTTTCTTTGTTCTTTGACAGATCAGAGTCTGGTAAAACCCAAAAAACCAGACGTTTTCAACTAAGGTATCAATGTAACCAGAGATATCCCAAAATAGCGTTAAGCTATGAAGGGCGTATGGCGGATGCCTTGGCGCTAGGAGTCGATGAAGGACGTGGCAAGCTGCGATAAGCCTCGGGTAGCCGCACACAGGCGCTTGATCCGGGGATTTCCGAATGGGGCAACCCACTGAGGCAAACCCTCAGGACGCGTGACCGAATACATAGGTCACGACGAGACAACCCAGGGAAGTGAAACATCTCAGTACCTGGAGGAAGAGAAATCAAACGAGATTCCGGAAGTAGCGGCGAGCGAAACCGGAACAGCCCAAACCGATGTCGCTTCGGCCACATCGGGGTTGCAGGACGGCCAGACGGGAGGACGACGGTTAGTCGAACGGGATGGAATGCCCGGCCACAGAAGGTGAAAGCCCTGTAAGCGAAAACCCGAAGCCCCCAGGCCTGTTCCTGAGTAGGGCGGAGCACGTGAAACTCCGTCCGAAACCGGGGGGACCACCCTCCAAGGCTAAATACTCCCTAGCGACCGATAGTGAACCAGTACCGTGAGGGAAAGGTGAAAAGAACCTCTGTCAGAGGAGTGAAATAGTACCTGAAACCATACGTCTACAAGCAGTCGGAGCACCATGCCGCAAGGCGGTGCGACGGCGTGCCTTTTGCATAATGATCCGGCGAGTTAAGTTACGTAGCAAGGTTAAGGGCCTTTGGTCCGAAGCCGCAGCGAAAGCGAGTCTGAACAGGGCGATCAGTTGCGTGACTTAGACCCGAAGCGGGGTGATCTAGCCATGACCAGGGTGAAGCGAGCTTAACCGCTCGTGGAGGCCCGAACCAGTTCACCTTAAAAAGTGTTTGGATGAGTTGTGGCTAGGGGTGAAAGGCCAATCAAACTCCGTGATAGCTGGTTCTCTCCGAAATGCCTTGAGGGGCAGCCTCATGCGTTCAATATCGGGGGTAGAGCACTGAATGGACTAGGGGAATCACCATTCTACCGAACCCAATCAAACTCCGAATCCCGGTATTTCAGAGCATGGGAGAGAGACGGTGGGGGATAAGCTTCATCGTCGAGAGGGCAACAGCCCAGATCGCCGGCTAAGGTCCCTAAGGATATGCTAAGTGGTGAAGGATGTGAACTTTCTCAGACAACCAGGATGTTGGCTTAGAAGCAGCCATTCATTTAAAGAGTGCGTAATAGCTCACTGGTCAAGAAGGTTTGCGCCGAAAATGTAACGGGGCTCAAGCATATCACCGAAGCCGCGGGCCTGTCGCAAGACGGGCGGTAGGAGAGCGTTCACAGGGCGGTGAAGGTCTAGCGAAAGCAGGGCTGGAGCGCTGTGAAGTGAGTATGCCGGAATTAGTAACGATAAAACGGATGAAAAATCCGTTCGCCGCAAGCCTAAGGTTTCCTGGGCAATGCTAATCGGCGCAGGGTGAGGCGGCCCCTAAGGCGAGGCCGATAGGCGTAGTCGATGGGAAGCAGGCGAAAATTCCTGCCCCGACGCTTGGCGATCAAGACGTGATGAGGGGACGCATCTGATCGACCCAACCATGCCGCTGGTCGAGCATGGCGACGCCCGTGGGAGGGCCGGTAGGCAAATCCGCCGGCCGCTACTCCCAGAGGCGCCGGGAAGTGAGTCGCGAGACGAGCGAACTGGGTCTAAAGGGTGACAAGAAAAGCCTCTAGCGAGCCAAGAGTCGACCGTACCATAAACCGACACAGGTAGGCGAGGCGAATAGCCTCAGGCGCTCGGGATAACTCGGGTGAAGGAACTCGGCAAAATAACCCCGTAACTTCGGAATAAGGGGTGCCTTACTTGGTGAAGGGACTTGCTCCCCGAGCTTCGTAGGGTTGCAATAAATGGGCTCAGGCGACTGTTTAGCAAAAACACAGGACTCTGCGAAACCGTGAAGGTGATGTATAGGGTCTGACGCCTGCCCGGTGCCGGAAGGTTAAGAGGTGGGGTTAGCCGCAAGGCGAAGCTCTAAATCGAAGCCCCGGTAAACGGCGGCCGTAACTATAACGGTCCTAAGGTAGCGAAATTCCTTGTCGGGTAAGTTCCGACCTGCACGAATGGCGTAACGATCTGAGCGCTGTCACCTCCCGAGGCCCGGTGAAGTTGAGATACCAGTGAAGACGCTGGTTACCCGCATCAAGACGGAAAGACCCCGTGGACCTTTACTATACCCTGATATTGGCACCAGGCAATTCATGTAGAGGATAGGTGGGAGACTGTGAAGCGGGGGCGCCAGCCCTCGTGGAGTCATCCTTGGAATACCACCCTTGTGTTGTTTAGTGTCTAACCCTCGCCCGTGAATCCGGGTGGGAGACAGTGTCAGGCGGGTAGTTTGACTGGGGCGGTCGCCTCCTAAAGCGTAACGGAGGCGCACAAAGGTTCCCTCAGCACGGTCGGCAATCGTGTGGAGAGCGTAAGAGTACAAGGGAGCTTGACTGCGAGACGGACACGTCGAGCAGGGACGAAAGTCGGTTCTAGTGATCCGGCGGTTCCGAGTGGAAGGGCCGTCGCTCATCGGATAAAAGGTACCCCGGGGATAACAGGCTTATCGCGTCCAAGCGTCCATAGCGACGACGCGGTTTGGCACCTCGATGTCGGCTCATCGCATCCTGGGGCTGTATTCGGTCCCAAGGGTTGGTCTGTTCGCCCATTAAAGCGGTACGTGAGCTGGGTTCAGAACGTCGTGAGACAGTTCGGTCCCTATCTGATGTGGGCGCAGGAGTTTTGAGAGGATTTGTCCTTAGTACGAGAGGACCGGGATGAACGAACCTCTGGTGTTCCGGTTGTGCCGCCAGGCGCAGCGCCGGGTAGCTATGTTCGGATCGGATAACCGCTGAAAGCATCTAAGCGGGAAGCCGACCTCAAGATAAGAACTCCCCTGCCGCAAGGCAGCTGAAGACCCCCCGGAGACTACGGGGTTGATAGGCGGGAGATGGAAGCATGGTAACATGTGCAGTCGACCCGTACTAATCGGTCGTGAGGCTTAACACTATTTTTTATCTCTGGTTGATTCATCATGGGTTTTTGGGTTCTGCTCGGACTCTGATCTGTCAATTTTTCGAGTTGCCTCGCCCTCGCGGCGAGGGCGCCCGTTTCCGGTGGCGATAGCGAAAGGGTCACACCCGTTCCCATTCCGAACACGGCAGTTAAGCCTTTCAGCGCCGATGGTACTTGGCTCAATGGGCCTGGGAGAGTAGGACGCTGCCGGATTTTGTCGCGCGCCCGGTGATCATCGAATGATTGCCGGGCGCGTTTTCTTTGCGTTACAATCGCGCGACCGTCGCGCGCTCCCGCGCCGCCCGACACTCTCGCACGGCCGGCCGCCGCGCCCGCATCGTGGATTGCCCATGTCGCTCCGCGCATCCGTCAAGCACTTTGGCTTGCTCTTCGTCCTCGCCTTGGGCGGCTGGGCGCTCTGGCCCCCCAAATCCGTCTCCCCGGGCGCCGGCGCCGCCTCCCCACTCCATTCCGGTCTCCGTTCGCCGGCCCGCTTCGAAATCCAGTTCAGCCCCGGCATGACCTACATCCCCGGCACGGCCCCCTACGGCGTCGGCAAGCCGGTCGAGGGGCTGGCCGGCGTCGTGGCCGACTTCGAAAAGCGCTACCCCGACACCCGCGTCACCCTGGTCAACATCCCCAACCTGCGCGAATACCTCGTGATCCAGCTCAGCAGCGGCCAGGCTCCCGACATCGTCAACGTCAATGTCGAAAACGTCTGGCAGGATATCCAGAAGGGCTGGTTCGTCGCGCTCGATCCCTGGCTCGAAAAACCCAATCCCTTCATCCCGGCCGGCCAGCCCGGCAGCCGCCAGTGGTGGGATCAGTTCAAATACCAGGCCATCACCCGCCGCAAGGCCGCCCCCGACGGCAAGGCCTACTGCCTCAGTTACGACATGGTCGAAACGGGCATTTACTATAATAAGTCGATCTTCCGCAAGGTCGGCCTCCAGGCGCCGCGCGATTGGGACGAGTTTCTGGCCGTGCAGCGGCGCCTGCGCGAGGCGGGTTACATCCCGTTGCTCATGACCCGCGACAATTTCAACTGGGCCATCGACCTGACCTTCGACCAGCTCTACGTGGATCTGGCTCCGGGCATCGATCTCAACGAGAATGCCGCGCGCGCCGGATCGCTCGGCGCCTATCTCGACTGGGACGAATTGATTGCCCTGCATGAGCGCGGATTCTTCACCCGGCGCGACGCCCGCTACCTCGACCTGTGGCGCATCCTGCACGATTGGCGCCCCTACATGAACAGCGACCTGGTCACCACCGATAAAATCCGCGAATTCGTCAACCAGAACGGCGCCATGATCTGGGATACCAACCTGCTTACCTACCGGCTGCTGGCCGACAAGCAACTCGGTTTCGATTGGGGGGTTTTTTACCCCCCTCCCTTCACGAAGCGCACGTCGCGCTTCGCCTCGGGCCGGCCGATGTGCGTCATTGGCGGCATGGCCAACCAGTATGAAATCACCAACACGGCGTTCAGCGACACCGGCGACCCGGCCACCTCCGAGCGTCTGCGCCGCGTCATCGCCTTTTTGCAATTCATCACCGTGCCGGCCAACTACGAACGGATCGTCTGCGAGATTCCGGCCTACATGCCCAACATCGTCGGCGTGCCGGCGCCCCCGTCGCTGCGGCCGTTCGAGGAGATCCTGCTGCGCCGTTACGCCATTGCCAAATGGACGCTGACGTTCGACCTGCGCTTCACCGAGATCCGCACGCGGATGCTCGATCTATACCTCAGCGACGGCATCGATCTGAATGAGTTCATGGTGTGGATGGAACGCAATCTCGATGCGGCCTGCGACAGCATCCTGCGCCGCAAGCACCCCGACATGAAGGAACTCGATCGCCAATGGAACCTGAAAGCCCCCGCCCGCGCCGGCAAGGAGGGCTTGCCGTAAGCACGGAATGCAATCTATGCTGCTTGATTCGTTATCGTGATCGTAATCGTAATCGATTACTATCTTTATCGAAATCGCGTGACGATCGAACGTAGCAGTCGATTACGATCACGATCACAATCACGAGTAAGCCTGTTTGGAGTTCAAGCTTCAGCTTGATATCATGATACATGTGTTATGGATGACGACGGTGATCGATCACGATTACGATCACGATCACGATCGCGATTACGATCACGATCGCGAAAGAAGGGGCTGATGAGTAACATGCTTGAGGCGCTGCGCGGCCGGATTGCCGAAGCCATGACGCGGTCTTTCGGCGCCGCGGCCGTCGGCGCCGACCCGATGGTTACCCCGGCGACCGACCCGCGATTCGGTCATTATCAATCCAACGCCGCGATGGGGCTGGCCAAGCGCCTCGGGCGCAAGCCGCGGGAACTCGCCGCCGAACTGGTCGCGGCCGCGCGCCTGGACGATCTGTGCCTCCCGCCCCAGATCGCCGGGCCGGGGTTCATCAATTTCACGCTGCGCCCCGAGACGATCACTGAAGAACTGCGCCATCGCCTCGCCGACGAACGCCTGGGCGTCGCGCCCGTCTCACCGGCCCGGCGCGTGGTGATCGACTTCTCCAGCCCCAACATCGCCAAGGAACTCCACGTTGGCCACCTGCGCTCGACCATCATCGGCGACTGCCTGGCCCGCGTGCTCGAGTTCCAGGGCCATGCCGTCCTGCGGCGCAACCATGTCGGCGACTGGGGCACGCAGTTCGGCATGCTGATCGCTCACCTTCAGGATGTCTGTCCTGAGGCGCTCGAAGAGGGTGGTTCGGTCGACCTGGGCGATATCGTCGCTTTCTACAAGGAAGCCAAGCGGCGCTTCGACGCCGACGAGGAGTTCAAGGCGCGCTCGCGTGGCGAGGTGGTGCGCCTTCAATCGGGCGTCCCCGAGGCCGTGCGCGCCTGGAAGGCGCTGTGCGACCAATCGCGCCGCCAGTTCGACGAGATTTATCGCCGCCTCGACGTCCGCATCGAGGAAAGGGGCGAGTCGTTTTACAATCCCTTCATCCCCGAAACGCTCAATGAACTCGACGCGCTGGGCCTGATTACCGAATCCGAGGGCGCCCGGTGCGTCTACCCCGAAGGGTTCGTCAACAAGCAGGGCGATCCGCTGCCCCTCATCGTCCAGAAAAGCGACGGCGGCTTCAATTACGACACCACCGACATGACCGCCATCCGCTACCGCGTGCGCGTGGAAAAAGCCGACCGGATTATCTACGTCACCGACGCCGGCCAGGCCATCCACTTCGCGATGATCTTCGCCGCGGCGCGCAAGGCCGGCTGGCTCGACGGCGCCCGCGCCGAACATGTTCCCTTCGGCATGGTGCTGGGCGAAGACCAGAAAAAGTTCAAAACACGCTCGGGCGAGACGGTGCGACTGAAAGACCTGCTCGACGAAGCGGTGGCACGGGCCCGGGCCATCGTCGACAAGAAAAATCCCGAGCTTCCCGGGAAGCGGCGGGCCGAGGTGGCAGATACGATCGGCATCGGTGCCGTCAAGTATGCGGACTTGTCGCAAAACAGGATCAGCGACTACGTTTTCAGCTTTGACAAGATGCTTGCCTTGACAGGCAACACTGCCCCTTACCTAATTTACGCCTATGTTCGCGTACAAAGCATCGCGCGCAAGGGCGATATCGACTACGGCCATCTCGACCCGGCGGCTTTGTCCACGCTGGAAACCCCCGAGGAGCTGGAACTGGGGCGGGCGCTCTTGCGGTTGCCCGAGGTAATCGACGTGGTCGCCCGCGACTTGATGCCCAATCGCCTGACCGATTACTTGTTCGATCTTTCGCAGATTTTCAGCCGATTCTACACAAACAACCGGGTGCTGGGCGACCCGCGCCAGACAACTCGCCTGGCCTTGTGCGACCTGGCGGCGCGGACGATACGCCTGGGATTGTCGCTATTGGGGATCCGCGTGATTGCGGAGATGTAAACAACGATCGGTCGGGATTCACGGTTGACTGCTTGTAGCCGGTTGGATACAATTGTCATGGTTGAGATTCGTAAAACCGAGGTCTTCGTCCGATGATTGGATGGACTGAATGACATTCGCGCCCGTGCTCGCGTTTTAGTCAGTATTGAATGGTTGGCGGCTGGAAATCCGGGTGACATAAAACCTGTGGGTGAAGGCGTATCGGAATTGCGAATCGAGTATGGTCTCGGATATCGAGTTTATTATCTAAACCGGGGACAAACGGTGACAATCCCTGCTTGCTGGTGGCGACAAACACTCTCAAGCCCGGGATATCAAGACCGCCATCCGCCTGGGAAGAAATCTTTAAGGAGGGGCCCATGGTAAAAACCGTCACCACCCGATACGAGATCGCGGAGCACCTGCGCACACCGGAAGAAATGGCGGCATATCTCGAGGCCTGGCTCGACGAGGCAAGCGGTGATGCCGCACTGATCGCCAAAGCGCTGGGAGATATCGCCCGTGCCCGGGGCATGTCCCAGGTGGCGCGCGACGCCGGTTTGTCGCGCGAAAGCCTTTACAAGGCCCTCTCGGGCGATCGTACCCCCGGATTTGACACCATTCTTAAAGTGATGGGTGCGCTGGGCTTGAAACTGCACGCGGAAGCGATTTCGGCAAGGAATTAAATGTTTCGGTATGGTCGAGGCGATTGAAAGGCCCTTGGATGGCCGTTTTGTCAGGCAAAACAGTTTGACAACCACTCATCTCGGCCCTAGGATATGATCAGCGGAGATCGATGGAAGCACTATTCGCCGGAGTCATGGGGCCGGATCTTATTAAAGAGCATGGACGGCGAAAATCGGATTAAAGGTCTGATTTAAGGGAGAAGAGTCGTATTTTTGATTTGACTTCGGTTTGGTTGTTTGAGAGGATCGGCGTTTGAGCGAAGGCCAGTAGCTCAATTGGTAGAGCACCGGTCTCCAAAACCGGGGGTCGGGGGTTCGAGCCCCTCCTGGCCTGCCAAAATTTTCGAGAATCGGGGCGGGGGAAGGGTGGATTTTACCGTCTCTTCGGTCCCGCGCTTTCGCGATCGCTTCCGAATGAGCATGTCACTGCCTGCCGCGCACGGCAGGCGAAAGGATATGGACGAATTCGATGACCCCGGCAGCGTTGGTGAAAATCGTCATTTTGGCCCTCGTTGTGTTCGCGGTGCTGGCCTATTGGAAAAAGTTCCCGCCCATGTGGAAGGCGCTCAAGGTCTTTTACGGCGAGGTGGCCTTCGAAATGACCAAGGTGGCCTGGCCCTCGCGCCAGGAGATTGTCAATTCCACCATCCTCGTCGGCATCAGCACGCTGATCCTGACGGCGATGATTTCCGTCGTCGATTATGTGTTGATGAAAGCGATCGGCCTGATATTTTAGCCATGCCTCCGGCAGGACAATTCAACATACGGGGTATGATCAACAGTGGTAATGATTAAGGTGGGTGGGAATCCCATGGAATCCGTTCGTCAATGGTATGCGGTTCATACGTATTCCGGCTTTGAAAACAAGGTCAAGCAATCCATCGAACGCAAAGTGGCGATGGAAGGGCTCAAAGACCGGGTCACGCGGGTAATCATCCCGCTGGAGCCCGTGATCGAGATCAAGAGCGGCAAAAAGCACACCACGATGCGCAACATGATGCCCGGTTACATCCTGGTGGAGATCGAGCCTTCGGACGAAATCTTCAACATGATCGAGGAGATCAAGGGTGTCTCGGGTTTTGTGGGCGACGGCCACAAGCCGGCCTCGCTGTCGCAGTCGGAAGTGGACAACATTCTCAATCTGCTCGAGTCGAAAGCCGACAAGCCCAAACCCGAAATCACCTATCGCCAGGGCGACCAGGTCAAGGTGATTGAAGGGCCGTTCGCCAACTTCAACGGCACGGTGGATCACGTCGACGAGGAAAAGAACAAGCTGTCGGTGATGGTGTCGATCTTCGGGCGGCCCACGCCGGTGGAACTTGACATTTTGCAGGTGGAGCCGGTCTGAGAACAGCAGGCTTCAAGCTAAGGGTTAAAGGCGCCAGGTACCTTTAACCTGAAGCCTAGAGCCTGGTGCCTTAATAGTTCCTGGAGAGTTAACGATGGCAAAGAAGGAAATCGCGCAGGTCAAGATACAGGTTCCGGCCGGCAAGGCCAATCCGGCGCCGCCGATCGGCCCGGCCCTGGGCCAGCACGGCGTCAATATCATGGAATTCTGCAAGGCGTTCAACGCCCGCACCCAGAACCAGGAGGGCCTTATCATCCCGGTGGTGATCACGGTTTATTCCGACCGGTCGTTCACGTTCATCACCAAGTCGCCTCCCGCCGCCGTCCTCATCAAGCGGGCCGTGGGCCTGGCCAAGGGATCGGGCGAGCCCAACAAGAACAAGGTCGGCAAGATCACGCAGGCCCAGATGCGCGAGATCGCCGAACTGAAAATGAAGGATTTGAACGCGGCCGACATCGACGCGGCGGTCGCGATGGTCGCCGGCACCGCCCGCTCAATGGGCGTGACGGTGGAAGGATGAGGAAAAAGGCTTCAGGCTTTAGGCTTTGGGCAATATGCAATTGCAGGCTGAAGGTTCCATGGAAAAGTTTTTGTTGGGCTTCAGGGCGGTTATACCTGAAGCCTATCAATAAAAATACATACCCGGTGGGAGGCTTGCCTTACGATGGCGGGCCGCCTGAACCACAGGAGGAAACGAAATGCCGAGTCACGGCAAAAAGTATCGCCAGGCGGTTGATAGTATCGACCGCACCCGCAAATACACCGTCGCCGAAGCGGTCAATCTGCTCAAGAAAACCAGCTACGCCAAGTTCGATGAAAGCGTGGACCTCGACATCCGGCTGGGGGTTGACCCGCGCAACGCCGACCAGCAGGTGCGCGGCACGGTCAACCTGCCCAACGGCACGGGCAAATCGGTGCGCGTGGTCGTCTTCGCCAAGGGCGAAGCGGCGGCCGAAGCCCAGGCGGCCGGGGCCGATTTCGTCGGCGCCGAAGACCTGATCGAGAAAATCCAGGGCGGCTGGCTCGATTTCGAAGCCGCCGTGGCTACCCCGAACATGATGCGCGACGTCAGCAAGGTCGGCCGGGTGCTCGGTCCGCGCGGCCTCATGCCCAACCCCAAGACCGGCACGGTGACGATGGCCGTCGGCCAGGTGGTCAAGGAACTCAAGGCCGGCAAGGTCGAGTATCGCCTGGATCGCTACGCGAACATTCATTGCAGCGTCGGCAAGCGCAGTTTCGAGGAAAATGCCCTGGCCGAGAACATCCAGTCGCTCATCGATGCGATCCAAAAAGCGCGCCCCGCATCGGCCAAGGGTGTCTATATGAAGTCGGTTTCGGTCAGCTCGACGATGGGGCCGGGGATTCCCCTGGAGGTCTAGCCTGACCGGCGCGGCGGGGGAGTTTGGAGTTCATCCCCCGGTTCGCCCCGCCAGGGGCCGCACGAACTCCCGATCAAGTTTCTTCCGTCCCGGTCGGTCCTGTCGGCCGGGGCATATGAGCTGTCCGAAGCCGTAGACAGTAGGTCCCGCCGCCGCGAGGGGGCGGGTTAAGGGAGCCGAGGCGCCAGACGCCCCGGCGCCGCCTACCGAGGCCAGGCATGGCGCAACGATCACCGGCAACCGGCCACCGCTCGTGCAGGGCGGCCGGCGCGGCCGGCGCGGGATGCCTCGAAACGAGGGCCGCGCTCCGCAAGGGGCGGGCCGGCTCGGTTTCCCCCGTGAGGGCGCTGCCTGCACGCCGGCTTTTCCGGCAGCGTCACTCCCAGGGGAAAGGAGGTGAAGCCAGCGTGGTCAGATCCGACAAACTCGATCTCGTCGAGCGAATCACCGAAAAAATGAAGCAATCGCAGTCGTTGATCCTGACGGATTTCAAAGGGATCACCGTGGCCGACATGACGGCGTTGCGCGCGCGCTTGCGTGAGCAATCGGCCGAAATGCGGGTCATCAAAAACCGCCTGATCAAGCGCGCCTTGAGCCAGGCCGGCTGCGACGCGATGGACGATTGCCTGGTGGGCAACACGGCCATCATCTTCGGCATTTCGGATCCGGTCGCTCCCGCGAAGGTCCTGGTCGAAGTCGCCGAGAAGAACGACAAACTCGTTCTCAAGGGCGGTCTGCTGGAAGGCCGCCGCATCGACGTGGCGGGCATCAGGAGTCTCTCGAAGATGCCAGGCCGCCAGGAACTGCTGTCGATCATGGCCGGCGACTTGAAGCAGCCGGCCGCGAAGATGGCCATGGCGTTCCAGGCGGGGCTGCTCAAGGTCGCCTACGCGATGCAGTCGCTTTCCAGGAAGCTCGAATCCGCCCAGCCGACGGCCTGAGACGGCCCCGGCGGCGAACGGCAATTTGAAACTCATATGACTCGAAGGAGAGGATAACAATGGCTGAGGTGCTTACTCCTGATCAGGTCCTCGAGGCGGTCGCCCAGTGGTCCCTGTTGCAGGTCAACGAATTCGTCAAGAAATTCGAAGAGAAATTCGACGTGTCGGCGGCGGCCCCGGTGGCCGTGGCGGCCGGCCCGGCGGCCGCGGCGGCCGCGGCGGCCCCGGTCGAAGAGAAGACCGAGTTCACGGTCTTGCTCAAGGAAGTCGATCCGGCCAAGAAAATCAAGGTCATTAAGGAAGTGCGGGCGATCAAGCCCGACCTGGGCCTCAAAGAGGCCAAGGACTTGGTTGACGGAGTTCCGAAGGAGCTGCTGGTCGACGTGCCGAAGGACGACGCCCAGAAGTATAAGAAGCAACTCGAAGAGGCCGGCGCGGTCGTCGAGTTGAAATAGTTGACAATGATGTTATAATTTATGAGCCGGGTTCGGCGCGGGCCGTGAAGGCCTGTCCGAACCCGGCCGCGGCCGTTTACGTCAGGGTTACGGAACGTTTTGAAAAGATACCAATCATCTAAAGTGCCGGGCGGCGACGCGCGCGCCGGACTTTAGTCTCCACGGAGGTCCCATAGTCCATGGCGGTCAACATGTCCTCCAATGGTTCCGAGCGCTTCTCGTTCGCCCGCATCCCCGAAATCATGGAGATGCCTTACCTGCTCGAAACGCAGAAGCTCTCGTACAATGAATTCCTGCAACTCAACGTCCCCCCCGACCTGCGCGAGGACAAGGGATTGCAGGAGGCGTTCAAGTCCGTCTTTCCGATCCAGGCGCCCAACAAGCCCTCGACGCTCGAATTCGTCGAATACAACTTCGGATCGCCCAAGTATTCTGTGCGCGAATGCATCGAGCGGGGGATGACGTATGCCGTACCCCTCAAGGTCAAGCTGCAACTGATTGTGCGGGAAACGGACGAGGAAAGCGGATCCACCGAGATCAAGGACATCCGCGAACAGGAAACCTACATGGGCGAAATCCCGCTCATGACCGAGCAGGGAACCTTCATCATCAACGGCGCCGAGCGCGTCATCGTCAGTCAGTTGCATCGCTCGCCGGGCGCCTCGTTCTCGACGGGCGTCCATTCCAACGGCAAGGAAATTTTTTCGGCCCGCATCATTCCCTACCGCGGCGCGTGGGTCGAGTTCGAGATCGACATCAACAACCTGATGTGGGTCATGATCGACCGCAAGCGCAAGATCCCCGCCACCACCTTCCTGCGGGCTTTCGGCCAGCACGACGACTCCGACCTGGTGCGCGAGTTCTTCAAGACCGAGCCGGTCCAGCTCGACGACTTCTCGAAGGGTTCCACGAAAACCTCCGACCTCGAGAATTATATCGGCGAGGAGTTGATCGAAGAGGTTATCGACCCCAAGAGCGGCAAGAAACTGGCCGAGCGGGGAGCCAAAATCACCAAGAAGCTGTCCGAGCAACTGAAAGCCAGCGAGGTTAAGCGTGTCTACCTGACCGTCGCCGACGCCTACGCCGAACTGGTCGGACGGATCCTGGCCGACGACGTGGTCGACACCAAGACCGGCGAAATCATCGGCGAATGCTGGGAGCGGATCTCCACGGCCTTCCTGCGCAAGGCCGCCGAATGCAAGGTCAGCAAGGTCAAGCTGCTGGCGCGCGAGCACGAGGAAGGCGACACGATCTTCCAGACGATCGAGAAGGACAAGGTGCGCTCTTACGAAGAGGCTCTCATCGAGTTCTTCAAGAAAATGCGCCCGGGCAACCCGGTGTCGGTGCTGGCGGGCAAGCGCCTGATGGAGGAGATGTTCTTCTCGGAGAAGCGCTACGACCTGGGCCTTGTGGGCCGCTACAAGATCAACCGGACGTTCAAGCTCGACATCGCCGCCGACATGCGGCTTTTGACGGCCCAGGACGTGATCGAGGTAATGAGGCGCCTCATCCTCTTGCAGCGCGACCAGATCGGTCCCGACGACATCGACCACCTGGGCAACCGGCGCGTGCGCTCGGTGGGCGAGTTGCTCCAGAACCAGATCCGCGTCGGCTTGGCCGAGTTGGAGAAAACCGCCCGCGAGCGGATGGCCATCATCGAATTGGAAAACCTGCTCCCCCACAACCTGATCAACGCCAAGCCGGTGGTTTCGGCGATCAAGGACTTTTTCGGCCGCAGCCAGCTCAGCCAGTTCATGGACCAGACCAATCCGCTGTCGGAACTGACCCACAAGCGCCGCCTGTCGGCGCTGGGCCCCGGCGGCCTCTCGCGCGACCGGGCCGGTTTCGAAGTGCGCGACGTGCACCACTCCCATTACGGCCGCATCTGCCCCATCGAGACGCCGGAAGGCCCGAACATCGGCCTGATTTCGTCACTGTCCACTTACGCCCGCATCAACCAGTTCGGCTTCATCGAGACCCCCTACATCAAGGTTAAGAACGGGCGCGTGACCAACGAAATCGAATACATGACGGCCGACGTCGAGGACGAATACTATGTCGCCCAGGCCAACGCCCCGGTCGACGCCAAGACGGGCAAGTTCCTCAATGAACTGGTTCTCTGCCGCTACCGCGACGACTACCCACGTGTGCCGGCCACCCAGGTCGACTACATGGACGTTTCGCCCAAACAGCTCGTGTCGATCTCGGCCTCGCTCATCCCCTTCCTGGAGCACGACGACGCCAACCGCGCGCTGATGGGCTCCAACATGCAGCGCCAGGCCGTGCCGTTGCTCCACACCGAAAGTCCGCTGGTGGGCACCGGCGTCGAGCGCAAGGCGGCCATGGACTCGGGCGTGTGCGTCATCGCGCGCAACAGCGGCGTGGTGATGCGCTCGAGCGCCGACGAGATCGAAGTCAAAAACGAACTGGGCGGCACCGATCATTACAAGCTCCGCAAGTTCGAGCGCTCCAACCAGAATACCTGCATCAACCAAAAGCCGATCGTCGACGCCGGCCAGCGGGTGGACGCCGGCGACGTGCTCGCCGACGGCCCGGCCACCCAGAACGGCGAACTGGCCCTGGGCAAGAACCTGCTGGTGGCCTTCATGCCGTGGGGAGGCTACAACTTCGAGGACGCCATCCTGCTGTCCGAGCGGCTGGTCAAGGACGAGATCTACACCTCGATCCACATCGAGGAGTTCGAGATCGACGCGCGCGACACCAAGCTGGGCAAGGAAGAAATCACGCGCGACATCCCCAACGTCAGCGAAGACGCCCTCTCCAAACTCGACGAAAACGGCCTGGTCTACATCGGGGCCGAAGTCGAGCCGGGCGACATCCTCGTCGGCAAGGTCACGCCCAAGGGCGAGACCGAACTGACGAGCGAGGAAAAGCTTCTGCGCGCCATCTTCGGCGAAAAGGCCGGCGATGTGCGCGACGCCAGCCTCAAGGTGCCCCCGGGCACCCAGGGGACGGTGATCGACATCAAGGTTTTCAGTCGCAAGGAGCGCGGCGGCCGCACCGACCGCCTCGACAAGCAGAAAATCGCCCAGCTCAACGAGGAGCGCGACCACGCCGTCGAGGCTCTGTGGGCCGATTTCGACCACCAACTCAAGGAATTGCTTACGGGCATCGATCGGCCGATCACCAACTTCGAGACCGGCAAGACCGAACTCAAGCCCGGCGGCAAGGTGACGGCCCCCGTGGTCGAATACGTCCGCCATTGCCTGAAGACCGGCATGCTGCCGGTCGACGGGCCCAAGGGCCTGGAGATCAAGCGCCTGTTCCAGCGGACGATGGCGCGCGAAACCGAAATCAACGATCAGACCAACAACAAGATCGACCGAATCAAGACGGGCGACGAACTGCCCCCAGGCT
>JAMCWS010000227.1:3025-3566 GCA_023480605.1 bacterium | reverse complement strand
CGATCATCGCCAGGCGCCGACCGGGGGGAATGGCGAGCGACGCGCCGGCCAGCGCCCAGCCGGTCGCGCCGGGGTAACGGTAATGAATGTTCTCAAGCCGCAGCAGACTCATGCCTCAACCCCAGACTCCCAGCAGCGATGCGATCACCAACAGATGAATGGCAAACAGCCTGGCATCCCAGCGATAGGCCTTCGGAAAACCATGCAGCCGGCCCTGGTAGCCGCGGCCGAGCATCGCCAGATGTACCCGCCGGCCGTGGACCAGCGCGTTCGCCAGCAAATTGGAAGCCAGCAGGGCGAAACTCCGGAAAGCGCGCACGGGCGAGCGATAACCGCCGCGGCTGTATTGGGCGATCCGGATCGTCTCGGCCGTGCCGAAGAGAACGTAAATGAACCGATGGCAGAACGTGATCAGATCGATCAGCAGTTCGGGCAGGCGAAGCTGGCGCAGCAGGTTGATCATGTCGCCGGGCGACAGGCTCAGCGTCAGGAAGTTCATGGCCATCACCGAGCCCCCCGCCCGCGCCATGAGGCGCAGCGT
>JAMCWS010000227.1:0-3015 GCA_023480605.1 bacterium | reverse complement strand
CATCAGAAACAGAAAGGGGATCTGGACGGCGAGCAGCCGCGCGAGAACGCGCCAGGGAACCCGGCTCCACAGGAGGATGAGCGCGGACATCCAACCGGCGGCGGCGAGGCCGACCCCGACATTCCTTGCGAACAGGCACGGTAAAATGGCCGAAAGCACAAGCGCCGCCGTTTGCAGCGGCTGAACCTTGCCATGAGGGGCGGAACCGGAATGGAGTTCGGCGTGGTGCATCGCGGTTAGTCCCGGCTTGTCGCCGCTCTCTGGCGTTTCGCGTCATCGGGGCGGTTTTCCGCGGCTTTCCTGCGCCCCCGTTGAAGACCGAAATAGTAACCGATGAACCCGGCCCCCGCCGCGGACTGCAACGAAAAGAGCAGGCTCGCGATCTCGCCGCCGGGGGGTTCCCAAAGCGGCTTGATCCAGGGCTGATAGCCGGGGCGGATTTCCGAAATCGCGTTCCGGGCCGAATCGTCGGCGCCCGCGAAGTCGGCGCCGCGGCGCACGTATAGCGGCGCCACCACCAGAATCAGGACCGCCGCGACCAGCAGGGGGTTTTTCCCAAGAGATAGCCCCAGGTGATTTTTCGAGATTGACGATTCCATCACGCGGCCTCCTCGCCGGCGCCGGAAGGCGTCTCCGGAACTCCGAGCAACGCCAGCGTTTCGGGGGCGTTGCGCCCGAGCGAGCGCACGATCAGCACCGTCAGGAATCCTTCAATAAGCGCCAGCGGTATCTGGGTGACGGCGAAAATGCCCAGGAATGTGACCAGGGAACGGCCCACGCCGCCCTCGCGCGCCGGGTAGGCCGCGGCCAATTGCACGGCGGTCACGAAGTAAGTGGAAAGATCGGCGGCCATGGTCGCCATGAAAACCGCGACGCCCTCCGGCGCCCGGCGGCGCAGGATGCGCCAGAAGAGCCAGCCCAGCAGCGGCCCGGCGATGCCCATGGCGACGGTGTTGGCCCCCAGGGTGGTGAGGCCGCCGTGAGCCAGCATCAGCGCCTGGAAAAAAAGGACGATGGCGCTGAGGATGCTGACCACGGCGGGGCCGAAGAGGATGACGCCGAGGCCCGTTCCCGTCGGATGACTGCATGAGCCGGTCACGCTGGGAATCTTGAGGGCGCTCAGGACAAAAATATATGCGCCGGCCACCCCCAGCAGCATCAACGTCTCTTGCCGCCGCGCGACGATGCTCTTGATCCGGCGATAGCCGGCCAGCCAGAACGGCAGGGCGGCGAGGAACCAGAATCCGCACCATTCAGGCGGCAGGAATCCTTCCATGATGTGCATGGCGCCGGCCTGCCGCGCGGATATCAAAAACAGACATCCACCCAGCAGCGCCCGGCCCGTCAACGAACGCGCTTGTCTCATCGGTTCCATCTCACTGTCTCCGTCTCACCGACTTTCCCGGTCGGGCAATGCCGTTTCCCGTTTACGCCCGTTCCCGCTACGCCGTGATGTCAAAGGTCGTCGTGGCCTCGTCGTCCCAGCCGTCCCACAGGTAATCATTGTGCTTGCCGTCGGCAATGAGACGCAGCGCGTAGCGAACCTGCTCTTCGTAGAGCTCGCAGAACGCGCCGGGCCGGTCCATGCCTCCGTTCATCTCGAAGGCCTCGGCGAGGCAGGGCGCGCCGCAAAAATGCCGCACGGCGCAACGGCGGCAGGGATCGATCGCCTCGACCTTGCGGCCGGTCACCAACTGGAAGGGCTTGCTGGCCAAGGCCTTTTCGATGGAGCCGCGGAACAGGTTGCCGCCCTCGAACTGTTCGACGCCGACGAACTCGCTGCAGGGAAACAGGCCGCCCGAGGCTGAAACCGCGAAAAAGCAGCGGCCGCCGCCGCAGGGCGAGATGTCGCACATCAGGCGCCTGGCCGTTGGGGCGATGATCGAGACCAGCATGTTGGCGAAATTGGCCACCACCAGCTTGCGGCCGGTTTCCCGGAAGAGTTTCCACGTGCGGTCGAGCGCGCCCAGGTAATGCTTGCTGAGTTCGTGGTCGGCCGGGCGGACGTCGCGGGCGCCCTGGCGCGTGCAGCGCACCGGGTTGAGCATGCAGACCGGCACTTCGTGCGCATGAAAGTATTCGACCAGTTTCACGAGGTTGCGCATGTTCTCGCGCGTGACCGTGCAGATGACGTTGTAGTTGGGATAACCCTTAAGGCGGGCCAACGCTTCGATCACCTTGTCGAAAGCGCTTGCGCCGGCCCACGTCTTGCGCGTGCGCGAGGCGATCCGGTCGACGTGGGCGTCCAGGGAAAGGCCGATGCCGATGCCGCGGGAGGTGAGAAACCCCGTGGTTTCCTCGTCCAGTAGCGTGCCGTTGGTTTGAACCCCGAAGCGGAAGTCGTCACGATAAGCGTCGATGCCGGCGAAGAGGGCCTCGCGGGCGATGAGGGGCTCGGCGCCGTGAAAGACGATCTGAGGTTTCATCCCCTTGGGGACTGTCGCCGCGAAGTAATCCTTGAGCTTCCCCAGGGCCTTGAGCAAACGGGCCGGAGACATGGTCACGCCGTTGCGGCGCATGTCTTCGGGGATGTAGCAATAGGAGCAATTCAGGTTGCAGCGGTCGGTGGGATTGAAGTACACCGCCGTCGGCTTGAGCCCGAAACGCAGGGCTTCCATCTCCCGCACGAACGACGCGCGCCGTTGCATATATCGCTTCATGAACGAGCCGCCCGAGGCCAACACATCGGCCAGCGTTTCCTTGCCCGCCAGCGACCAGAAAGCCGTATCCGGATCGACCAGGCCGACGTATTGTTCATGCCCGATGTCGACGGGGATCAGGGAAGGGCCGTTGCCCGTGTTGAAATGCAGCCCGCGCGAAGAGGCTTTGTTTGCGAATGCCGGTTGTTTTTTCATGGTATGCGCGATCCGGGTATATGGGATTGGTTCCGTGTTTCGGTTGAGACGGGGCGCGTGCGGAGTGCCGCGCGAGCGCGAACGCACGGACCGGCCCAATGACCGGCCCGTGCGCCGCCGTCGGTCACTTGGCCTTCTTGTCCATCAGGATGTAATGCGA
>JAMCWS010000276.1 GCA_023480605.1 bacterium | reverse complement strand
CCGAATACAAGTGCTGCGCGGCGCGCATCGAGCGCACCGAATCCTGATTCCGTCCGCGCGGGCGGCGGCGAGGCGAGACGTGCAAGCGGCGGCCCTGACAACTGTGACCCATATGCAACGCGGCGCGGCGCTCCCGCAAATCGACGCCCGTGTGCTTGTCAACGAGGCGCCCCTGACGATCGACGTGCGGTTCGGCATCCCACCGGCGCGGCGCGGCGACGGTCGGGCCGACGCCAAAGCCTGCCGGCGTTTCGTCATTATGCGCACGCCGGGCCAGGATGCCGAACTGGCCGCCGGTTTCCTCTTTACCGACGGCGCGGAGGATATCTTCCGGCTCGAGCAACGGCCGCGCCGGCCCGGCCCGGGCCGCCAGTCCGATCGCGTCGCCGTCTGGTTGCGCCGCCGGCGCGGAATCCCTCGCCGCACGCTGCTCCTGGCCTCCTCATGCGGACTGTGCGGCAGGGCGGGGATCGCGAAACTCGTGCGTGGCCTGGAGCCGGCGACCGACGCCCTCCATGTGCGCGCCGAGCGGCTCTACGCGCTGCCGGGGCTGGTCATGGAACGCCAGATCCTGTTCCGTCAAACCGGCGGTTCTCATGCGGCCGCGCTTTTCGACGCCGAAGGTAACGTGCTGGTCCTTTGCGAAGACATCGGGCGCCACAACGCGCTCGACAAGGCGCTGGGCCACGCCCTGGGGCGCCGGATGCCGCTGGCGGGCAAGGGGATTTATCTTTCCGGCCGGGCCAGCCTGGAGATGATCGTCAAGGCGGCGCGCGCCCGGGTGGCCCTGGTGGCGGCGGCCAGCGCCCCATCGGCCCTGGCGGCCGAACTGGCTTTGCGCCTGGGCATCACGCTTTGCGGATTCGTCCGCGGCCGGGAAATCACGATTTACAGCCGCGCCGATCGCATCCTGGGCGGGGATCAACCATCCGTGCCGGCATCGTCCGCGAAGCCGCGGGACGGCGTCGCGGCCGTTTCCCCCTGAACCGGGTGGTGACTCATGGGCGAATCTTCAGCGAATGCCGAGGCATTGCCTCTATTATGCACGGTCGTGATTCTTGCCGGAGGAATTTCGTCGCGATTCGGCGCCGACAAGGCCAATGCGGTCTGGCGCGGGCGTAAGCTGATTAATCATGTCGCCGCGCGCCTGGAAGGTTTAAGGTGCGAGACGCTGGCGGTCGCGCGCGCCGATCAGAAGGGGGGGGATTGGCGGGTCGATCGCCTCGTTCATGACGATCCCGCGCTGAGTGGAGGCCCGTTGTGCGGTGTCGTCCGCGGGTTGGAGGAGTGCCGGACGGACTGGGCGTTCGTCATCGCCTGCGATGCGCCCCTTGTCCGGCCGGAACTGGTGCGGGAGTTGTGCCGCCGAGCGTCCGAAGCCGATGCGGCGTGCGCGGCCGTCCTCCCCATTTGGGAAGGCGTGGCGCAACCCCTCGCGGGGCTTTACCGGGTTTCCATCGCGCCCCGGCTTCGGGCGGCGTTGGCGGCGGGCGAGCGCTCGCCGGCCCGGGCGCTGCGTGATCTGTCCGTGTGCCATTTGCCCGAACCGGCCTGCCGGGCGCTGGACCCGCGCGGCTTGAGCTTCGTGAACGTCAACACCCCCGCCGACCTCGACGCGGCGGATTCGTTGTTCCAATGCGCGGATTAATAGAGCCAAACACGCGTTATCGTTTTTCATCCGCGCACTTCGAGGTTGAATACTCGCCTTATTGCTACCGGAAATATGCCATCAAACAAAGATTCGCGAAGAGGACGCAAAGGGCCGTGAAGGTGACAGCGTGCGATATTGATTTTGCGTGGCTTCCACGCGATTTTTTCACGTAAAAAAAACAGACCGATAGCCCTCCACAACGAAATATTCACGGTTCCCCGCTTTACCGCCGAGTGCCGGCAAGCAAGCGCAGAAGATCCGCGGTGGCGGCGCCGAGCGCCCTGGCGAGCCCGGGATAATATCCCAGGACCAGCCCCACGCCCAGCGCCCCGCCAACGACGGCCGGGGCGTGCTCGCGCATGAGGCGCCGCAATTCGATATCGGCCGCGGCCGCACGCAGGCGCTGACGCGCCCGGAAGATTTTCTCTTCGGGCGCCGCCGCCTGGCGGTTTTCGGTCCTTGCCCCGGTCATTTCCTTGCCCTATGCACTCCAATCGCCAGGATCAGCAACGCGACCGCCAGTGTCAGCGCCCCGGTAAGGAGGGCCGCTCCGGCCGCCGGCCATCGAGCAAGCTGGTAGAGATACAGAAACAACGACGTCAAACCCAATGCAACGGCCAGCGCCAGGAATCCGGCCGCGACGACGATCAGGATCAGGCCGCTGACAAACCGCACGGCGTTGAGCTTGGACTGCCTGACCTCGGCCTTGACGAGGTCGATCAGCGACAGCAACAGCTCGATCAGGGCCGCCACCGTCTAGTCTCGCGACAGCAGTTTCCCCAGGACAAGGCCGACCCCCAGGGCAATCAGAACGCTCGTCAGCGGGCGTTCCTCCATGGTGTGATGGATGGTCCCGGCGGCCTGCTTGCTTCCCGCCTTCAGGTTGCGATACGACTCGTTGAACTGGCGCAGGCGGCGGCCGATCTCGCTCGTCACCCGCTCGCGCGCGTCGCCGGCGCCGTGCTTGCCCAGATCGACGACGCCGCGCAGCAGTTCGCCCAGATCCTTGCGCATGCAATTGATGTCGTTGCGCAGGGCGTCCAGTTCCTTCTGGTAATCAACGGTTTCTTTCTCGCCGAACATGGTAGAACCTCCCCCTTCGTTCATGTGTGTATAATTACCTCTGAATCATCGACACGCTCCCCCCCCGCCGGTGTTTTTCGGTGGCCGGCGGCGCGCTCGGTCGGTCACTCCTGGAGGCCGTCGGCCGGCGCCTGGAACGCCCCGGTGGCGTTCATGACAAACGACGTGCGCGTGGCGGCGTCGCCGTCGGGCGGGATGTCCTTGAAATCACCGCGCAACGCCTTCAAAGCGAAGCGTTCGGCCTCGATTTCCGACTGCGTCCGCACGCCCAGGCGGCGCATGAATGGCACGGGCGGGCTCCAGCCCTGCAGGGCGTGCTGGAGCAGGAATCCGCCCACCAGCGCCGGCACGAAGAGCCACCGGCGGTCACGCGTTCCCAGGACCAAGCCGGCCAGTCCGACCACGGCCGCGTTCGTTTCCAGTGTCCGTTCGATGTCCCACTCGCGGTCCAATTCCTCCAGCCGCTGGTCGATCAGTTCGGGATGGACGGCGTAGAAGGCGATGTTGCGCTCGGTTTGCGCGGCTATCTGGCGGTTGATGTGATCGGCAGTGTGGGCGGTTACGCGCATGGTTGTCTTCGGTAACATGCTCAATCCCCCTTTCACTCGATTCGCGCTCCGGTTTTTCGTTTTTTCCTTTCCCCATTGTCATTTTACCGCATACTCCCCGGCGGCGGAAAGGGGCATTTCGCGGCCGGCGGAGTCCCGGAGGCTCTTCAATTGCCGCCGCAGCGGGGGGATTTAGTATGGTTGACAGAAAAAAACTTGCATTTTCAGGGAGAGGTAATAAAATTGAATTATTGTGGTTTGGGGGATTGAGCATGTTACCGAAGACAAC
>JAMCWS010000429.1 GCA_023480605.1 bacterium | reverse complement strand
CCGGTCAGCTTGAACATGAACACCTGCAGCATAACCGACAGGCTTTCGATAACGAAAATGCCGCCGATGACCACCAGCAGGATCTCCTGCTTGAGGAGGATGGCGGCGGTGCCGATCGCCCCCCCCAGCATCATCGAACCGGTGTCGCCCATGAAAATTTGCGCCGGGTGGGCGTTGAACCAGAGGAACCCCAGCGACGCGCCCAACAGCGCCGCCAGAAAAATCGGGATTTCTTCGCCGCCGTGGATGAATGGGACGTAAAGGTAATTGGCGAAGTCGCGCGAGACGAGGTAGCCGATGATGATGAAGGCGGCCAGATTGGCGATCGAGACGCCGATCGCAAGTCCGTCCAGGCCGTCGGTGACGTTGACGGCGGTGGAGGTCGCCAGAAGCACAAGCATGACGAACGGCACGTAGAACAGGCCCAGCGAGGGGTAAATGAATTTGAAAAAAGGAACGAGCAGGTGGGGATATCCGGCCGAGGCCGTCGGCGCGTAATAAACCGGCCAGTCCGCCCCCCACAGCGTCAGGCCCAACACCAGCCCCAGCAGTCCCTGGATGAGGAGTTTGCCGCGCGGGCTGACCCCCTTGTGGTTCTGCTTGATGATTTTTAGGTAGTCGTCCCAGAACCCGAGAGCGCCATAGCCGAGGGTCATCGCCAGCAGGAGAA
Organism: bacterium; assembly: GCA_023480605.1. Taxonomy (GTDB): domain Bacteria; phylum Sumerlaeota; class Sumerlaeia; order MVZB01; family MVZB01; genus JAMCWS01. The sequence goes on along the minus strand of JAMCWS010000429.1, from coordinate 17,217 downwards.
TGGTGTAGAGGCTGGTGAGGCGGCAGAAGAGCAGCACGGGCGGCAGCAGCGCGATGAGCATCAACAGGCCGCCCATCGTCGGCGTGCCGGCCTTCTTGCCGTGCATGGCCGACAGGTCGATCGCCCCCGCGCTATATGCCTTGCGGATCACTTGGCCGGCCTTGAGCAGCGCCAGGCGCCGGATGATCCACGGACCGACCGCCAGCGCAATGGCGAAAGCCAGCAGCAAAGCCAGCGAGGCGCGCACCGAGTTGTAAGTCAGCACGCGGAAGGGGCCGAGGTCGCCGCCGCCCGTGCGCGTCAGGTAAAACTTGATCAGGTCAAGAAGCAGAATCAGCATCGGAAGGACGACCCCCCGCCGCGGCACCCGGTCGATACATCGGGGAACGGCCCGGTGGCCGCACCCCGAAAACAGCCGCACCAGAATAAACCCAACCTTCGGCGAAGTCCACCGAATTGGCGACGCGCATCGCGTCGGATCGGCGTCAAAGCAAATCCCCGGCGGTCGCGCGACCGCCGGGGATCAATATTATAGCGCGGGTTCCTGATTATTCGTTCTTGATCAGGCTGACCAAAACCTTGTTCTTGGGTTTGTGAACCAGTTTAAGCTTGTCGTTTAGGATCTCGCCAACCACCAGATCGACGGGACCGTGCGACTCGTCCAGATCAACCTGGGCGTGTTCGCCCCGGTTCAGATCTCGGGCGCGCCGGGCGATCAGGTTGACCAACAGATATTTGTCATGGGCTTCGGTGAAAACCTCCCGCGGCGTCTCTTCGATCGCCAGCGTTGGGGTTTCGACCAGGTATTTTGACTCCGTCGAATTGCTCATCGTGACCGGTTAATCCTTCTTTTCATCCTTGACTTCGAATTCGGCGTCCACCACATCCTCGGACCCTTGGGGTTCGCCGCCAGGCTGACTCGCGCCGCCGTCATGGGCCGCGCCGGCGCCCGCGTGAGTCGCCCCGGCGACGCCCTCGTAGAGCTTGGTGGACAGCTTGTGGGTCGCCTGATTTAGACGGTCCATCCCGGACTTTACCTCAGCGATGTTGCGCGAGGCAACAGCTTTCTTGAGCGCCTCGAGGGCCGCGTTCACGTCGTTACGTTCGGTTTCGCCGACCTTGTCGCCCAATTCCTTGAGCATTTTTTCGGTGGAGTAGACCAACGCGTCGGCCTGGTTGAGCAGCGTGACCTCCTCTTTCTTCTGCCGGTCCTCGTCGGCGTGGCTCTCGGCTTCCTTGACCAGGCGCTCGATGTCGCTGTCCGACAGGCCGCTGGAAGCCTCGATCCGGATTTTTTGTTCCTTGTTGGTGCCCAGGTCCTTGGCCGAGACGTGCAGGATGCCGTTGGCGTCGATGTCGAAGGTCACCTCGATCTGGGGGACGCCGCGCCCGGCCGGAGGGATGCCCACCAGGTCGAAGCGGCCCAGGGTGCGGTTGTCGCGCGCCATATCGCGCTCGCCCTGGAGGACGTGGATCGAGACGGCCGTCTGGTTGTCGGCCGCCGTCGAGAAAATCTCGCTTTTGCGAGTCGGGATGGTCGTGTTGCGCTCGATCAGCCGGGTGGAGACCCCACCGAGGGTCTCGATGCCCAGCGACAGCGGCGTCACATCGAGCAGCAGCACGTCGCTGACCTCGCCCGCCAGCACGGCGCCCTGAATCGCCGCCCCGATGGCCACCGCTTCGTCCGGGTTGACGCTCTTGTTGGGTTCCTTGCCGAAAATCTGCCGTACCGTCTCCTGGACGGCCGGCATGCGCGTCATGCCGCCCACCAGGATCACTTCGTCGACCTGATCGGCCCGCAGGCCGGCGTCGGCCAACGCTTTGCGGCAGGGGTCGTCGGTGCGTTTGATCAGGTGCTCGCAGAGTTGCTCGAGCTTGGCGCGCGAAAGGTCCATGCTCAGGTGTTTGGGCCCCGAGGCGTCGGCGGTGATGAACGGCAGGTTGATGGTTTGGTTCATCGACGAAGACAGGGCGATCTTGGCCTTCTCGGCTTCTTCCTTGAGCCGCTGCAGGGCCATCCGGTCGCTGCGCAGGTCGATCCCCTGCTGCTTTTTGAATTCGTCGGCCATCCAGTCGATCAGGACCTGGTCGAAGTCGTCTCCGCCCAGATGGGTGTCGCCGTTGGTGGACTTAACCTCGAAGACGCCGTCGCCCAGTTCGAGGATCGAGATGTCGAAAGTCCCGCCGCCCAGGTCATAAACGGCGATGCGCTCCTCCTTCTTGCGTTCCAGGCCGTAGGCGAGCGAGGCCGCCGTCGGTTCGTTGATGATGCGCAGCACTTCGAGTCCGGCGATGCGACCGGCGTCCTTGGTGGCCTGGCGCTGCGAGTCGTTGAAATAAGCCGGCACGGTGATGACGGCCTGCTCGATCTTCTGGCCCAGGTAATCCTCGGCTGTCTGGCGCATTTTCTGCAGGATGAGGGCCGAGATTTCGGGCGGCGAATACTGCTTGCCGCGCGCTTCGACCTGGGCGTCGCCGTTGGGCTTCTCGATGACCTTGTAAGGAACTTTCCTGATTTCGTCCTGGACCTCGCCGTAACGGCGGCCCATGAATCGCTTGATGGAGAAAATCGTGTTCTCCGGATTGGTGATGGCCTGGCGTTTGGCCACCTGGCCCACCAGGCGCTCACCATCCTTGGTGAAGGCAACGATCGAAGGGGTCGTCCGGGATCCCTCCGAATTGGCGATCACCACCGGTTCGCCGCCTTCGACGACGGCGACGCACGAATTCGTCGTTCCCAAGTCGATCCCGATCACTTTGCCTTTTGCCATGTTATGTTATCCTTTAGCGTTTTTCGCTCGACGATATTATTCAAACCGCAGAGACACAGAGACACAGAGGACACGCAAACAGCCCCTCTGCGTCTCTGCGGTTCAATATTATGCGAATTCGGTGCCATGCGGCCTGCTCTCCCTTGACGGCTTGTGTGCCGGGGGGGTGAGGGGCCGCCCGCCGGGGCGGCCCCCCAACTCAGGCAGTTCTCAATACATGTCGCCGCCCATGCCGCCCATGCCGCCGTGGCCGCCCGGCATTGGCGCGGGTTTCTCTTCCTTGATCTCGGTGACCACACACTCGGTCGTGATCAGCAGCCCCGAGACCGACGCCGCGTTCTGCAGCGCCGTGCGCGTGACCTTGGTCGGGTCGATGATGCCGGCTTTGACCATGTCGGTATAGACGCCGGTCTCGGCGTCGTAGCCGACGTTGCCGTTCTCGCCTTTGACCTTCTCGACCACGATCGAGCCTTCGGCGCCGGCGTTGGAGGCGATGAACCGCAACGGCGACTCAAGAGCCTTGCGGACCACCTTGACGCCGATCTGTTCGTCGCCCTCGAGCTTCAGGGCGTCGAGTATCGGGATCGAACGGATGAAGGCGACGCCGCCGCCGGCGACGATCCCTTCTTCCACGGCCGCGCGCGTAGCGTGCAGGGCGTCCTCGACGCGGGCCTTCTTCTCTTTCATCTCGACCTCGGTTGAGGCGCCGACCTTGATCACCGCCACGCCGCCGGCCAGCTTGGCCAGCCGCTCCTGGAGCTTCTCGCGGTCGTAGTCCGACGTGGTCTCCTCGATCTGGTTCTTGATCTGGCTGATGCGGCCGTCGATGGCCTTCTTGTCGCCCTTGCCTTCGATGATGGTGGTGTTTTCCTTCTCGATGACGATGCGGGCGCTCTGGCCCAGGTCGTCCAGACGGGTGTTTTCGAGCTTCAGGCCGGCGTCTTCGCTGATCACCGTGCCCCCGGTCAGGATGGCCAGGTCCTCGAGCATCGCCTTGCGGCGGTCGCCGAAGCCCGGAGCCTTGACGGCGGCGACGTTGATCGTGCCGCGCAGCTTGTTGACCACCAGGGTGGCCAGCGCCTCGCCTTCGACGTCCTCGGAGACGATCACCAGCGGCTTGCCCTGCTGGAGGACGCGCTCGAGCACCGGCAGCAGGTCCTTCATGGCGCTGATCTTCTTGTCGTAGATCAGGATGTAGGCGTTTTCGAGGGTCGCCGTCATCTTCTCCATGTCGGTGCAGAAATAGGGCGACAGGTAGCCTTTGTCGAACTGCATGCCTTCGACCACATCGAGCACGGTCTCGATGCTCTTGGCTTCTTCGACCGTGATGACGCCGTCCTTGCCGACCTTGTCCATGGCGTCGGCGATCAACTCACCGATGATCCTGTCGTTGTTGGCCGAGATGGTCGCCACCTGGGCGATTTGGGCGTGATCCTTGGTGTGGATCGAGCGCTTGGCCAGATCGGCCACGACGGCCTCGACGGCCTTGTCGATGCCGCGCTTGATGGCCATCGGGTTGGCTCCGGCGGTCACGTTCTTGGCGCCTTCACGGAAGATCGCCTGGGCCAGCACGGTGGCCGTCGTCGTGCCGTCGCCGGCCACGTCCGAGGTTTTCGAAGCCACTTCGCGCACCATCTGCGCGCCCATGTTTTCATACGGGTCCGACAGCTCGATTTCCTTGGCCACGGTCACGCCGTCCTTGGTGATGGTCGGGGCGCCGAATTTCTTGTCGAGCACGACGTTGCGGCCCTTGGGGCCCAGGGTCACCTTGACGGCGTCGGCCAGTTTATCCACGCCTTTCAGAAGGGCGCCGCGCGACTCCTCATCATACATCATTTGCTTGGCCATTGTTCTTCGCTACCTCCTTGGGGTCTTGCGATACCATGTTGATTGAAATGTGCGATTCGAAAAGATGGTTGAAAGCAGCGCCCGGCGCGCTTAGCTCAGCTTGGCGATGATGTCGCTCTCGTGCATGATCAGGTACTCGACGTTGTCGATCTTCACCTCGCTGCCGGCGTATTTGCCGAACAGGATCATGTCGCCCACGGCCACGTCCATGGGAATGCGCTTGCCATCATCATCCTTTTTGCCATCGCCGACGGCGATGATCTTGCCACGCTGCGGCTTTTCCTTGGCGGTGTCGGGGATAATGATCCCGCCCGCCGTCTTCTGGACATCCTCTTCGAGGCGTTCCACGAGAACTCGATCGGCCAGGGGTTTGACAGCCATGGTCACTCAACCCTCCCTTTCCATTTGGTTCACCAAAATTCGTTCGGTCGAGACGACGACCGTACGCTAAACGGCGCGGGAGCCATGCTCCCAGTCATAGCCTTTAGTACCTTTAGCAATCCCTATTCCAGTCGGCCGACATCGTCGTATTATCGCAAAAGTCATTTATTCACAGTAGTTTGCGACGGGATCGGCGTTGAAGTCCGTGCCTCCGTGGGGCGTCCTGCGTTTCCTTTTGATACAAGTCGGCCCGTCGGCCGGCCCGAGTGTGTCATTTCCGGGTCGCGCCACCCCGCGCCACGACTCGCCCCGGCCATAGGCCGGCGATCTGTCCGCTTGCGACGCGACGCCTCGAACGCCTTTTTTGTGCTTACGCATCATTACGGCTATCCATCCGAAAGAGCAAAGTGTGAGGTGCAGGCCCGCTTTTCGGGTTGACGCGCTCGCCTAAAGCGCCTATCAAATATTAAGGGTGCTTGCGTGGGCGATTTCGAGGATGGCCCGGTTCGCGATATTCGACCGATAAATCCCCGCAAGACCCCGTCTGTGCGCGCAGTTGAGTTATGCGGCGGGTACAGGGGCGCCGATCCGGCCGGCGCGGCCCCTCGTCGCGAAAGGATCCTGAACCAAAAACATGGGTTATCGCGATTATGATTATCTGGAACCTCTGGATTTCTTCTCCATGAACGGCGAACCACTCGGCTGGTCCGATCCCGGCCTGCAGCAGCGCCTTCAACTTGGCCAGGGCCGGCCGGTCGCCAATGCCGGACAACTCGATGCCCTCCTCAAGGAGAGCGAAGGCGAGCCGATGCTGCGGCTGGAATACGATCGGTTCCTGCCGCGACCGCGCCGCCATATTGATGCCTGAGGGCTGCGGGCCGTTCTTCGGTGCGGCCGGTCCGTCTCCGATTGGTTGCCTTTGACACTCGGCATAAGGCAGGCAGGACGTTGCGCCGTCTCGTCGCCGTAACCCTCGTCGCCGTCCTGATCGTTCTGGTAGCGGGCTGGTTTTACTCAACCTCACGCACCCGGATTCACAACGCCCCCGTCGCCCCCCTGGCCTCCGACCGACCCATCGTCGCGCTGGGCGACAGCCTGACGGCCGGTTTCGGCGCGGCGCCCGACGCCGATTACCCCAGCCGCCTCGCTGCTCTTTTGGGCCGCCCGATCATCAATTGCGGCGTCAACGGCGACACCATCGCCGATGTCGCCCGCCGTCTCGATCGCGACGTGCTGGCCCTCCGCCCGGCCGTGGTCATCGTCCTGTTGGGCGGCAACGACCTTCTCCAGCAGCGTAATCTCGACCAGTCCTTCAACCAACTGCGCGCCATCGTCGAGCGGATCCAAGCCCGGGAAGCGATGGTGGTGCTGGTGGGCCTCGATGGCCTTTCGCCCCTGGGCGGCATCGGCGGCCGCTACAAACAACTGGCGCGCGACACCGGCTGCCTGTTCGTGCCCGACGTTCTCGACGGCATTTTCGGCCACGCTACGCTCATGGCCGATGCCGTCCACCCTAATGCCCGGGGTTACGACCTCGTAGCCCGCCGTATCGCCAAGGCGATGAAGCCCCTCGTCGGGCCGTAGGCCCGTAATCCCTCGTCTTTCAATAAAACTTATAGAACCGTCCAGATCGAGGAGCAGGCGCCGGCCGCGCCGTCATCCTTTATTCGGGCGCCTGTTTGTGATATATAAAGACAACTTTTTTCAGAATCGAGGACTGGTGCCGTGAACTCCCTGTGGCTCGTGATCGTCGCCCTGTCGGCCTTTATCGTGGCCTATCGCTTTTACGGGGCTTTTCTGGCGACCCGGGTCGCCATGCTCGACGACCGTAATACCACCCCCGCGCATCGGCTGCGCGATGGCGTGGATTACCACCCCACCAGCCGCCTGGTTCTTTTCGGCCACCACTTCGCGGCGATCGCCGGCCCCGGCCCCCTGGTCGGACCCGTGTTGGCTTCGCAGTGGGGGTATTTCCCCGGCTTCGCCTGGATCATCGTCGGCGCGTGCCTGGCCGGCGCCGTGCACGACTTCGTCGTCCTGTGGGCCTCGGTGCGGCGCGAGGGCCTGTCGTTGCCCAAGATCGCTCATTCGACCATCGGCCCCCTCTCAGGTTTCGCCACCTCGCTGGCCACCTTGTTCATCGTCATCAGCATCCTGGCCAGCGTGGCCATCGTCGTCGTCAACACCCTGGCCGAAAGCTCCTGGGGCATGTTCACCATCATCGTGACCATCCCAGCGGCGCTTCTGACGGGCGCCTGGATGTATAAAATACGGCCCGGCCGCGTCGCCGAGGCTTCGGCCATCGGCGTCACCATCGTCCTCCTGGGGGTCATCCTGGGCAAGCCCTTCGCCGATTCGGCCTTCGGCCATTACCTGATGTTCAATCCCCGCGCCCTCTCCTACATCCTGCCCACCTATGCGTTCGTCGCGTCGGTGCTGCCGGTGTGGGTGCTGATGTGCCCGCGCGACTACCTGAGTTGCTACATGAAAGTCGGAGTGATCTTCGTGTTGGCCGCCGGGATCCTCGTGGCCCATCCGATGCTCAAGATGCCGGCCACGACGCCGTTTCTGGCCAACGGCCCGGTGATCAACGGACCGGTCTGGCCGTTTGTCTGCATTGTCATCATGTGCGGGGCGATCTCGGGTTTCCACGCCCTGGTGGCCTCGGGCACCACCCCGAAGATGATCTACCGCGAATCCGACATCCGGCCGATCGGTTACGGGGCGATGGTGCTGGAGGGATTCGTCGCCGTGATGGCCCTGATCGCCGCCTGCTCGCTGGAGCCGGGCGACTACTTTGCCATCAACATGGACCAGTCCAAACCCGCCAAAGTGGCGGCCTACAACCAGTTTATCGAGAGCACCCGGACGGTGCAACATTGGGATCTGGCCCCCCGCGAGCTCTCGACCCTCGAAAGCGAAATGGACGAGAACCTGCGGGGCCGGGTGGGCGGCGCCGTAACCCTCGCCGTCGGCATGGCCAAGGTTTTTTCCAGCGTGCCGGGGATGAAGACCCTCATGGCTTACTGGTATCATTTCGTCATCATGTTCGAGGCGCTGTTCATCCTGACGCTGCTGGAGACCGGCACGCGGGTGGCGCGCTTCGTCGTCCAGGAGACGGCCGCCTATCTCAACCCCGCCCTCGCGCCCGGCGGCAAGACCAAGTGGGGCGCCAACATCGCCCTGAGCGCGTTGACCTGCATGGCCTGGGGCTACCTGCTGCTCAACAACAACATCAACACCCTTTGGCGAATGTTGGGCATCTCCAACCAGCTTCTGGCTTCGATCGCCCTGGCCGTCGGCGCCACCTACATCCTCATTCACTCCCCGCGGCGGGTTTACGCGCTGTGCGCGGGCGTGCCGCTGATCTTTACGTTGGGAACGATCCTGACGGGCAGCGCGATGAGCATCCGGCAATGGTGGGGGCAGATCGCCGGCATGGTCGATACCAACCAGATCCTTCAACTCAAGTTGATGTGCCTGCTGGGCACACTGATGATTATGCTGACGGTCGTGATCGTCGTGGATACCGTGCGCCGCTGGTGGGTGATTCTCAAGAGCAAACCCGAAGCGGCGCCTCCTCAGGCGCGGCTCGCGCGCGAAGGGGCCGCGGCCGGCAGGTGATTTTGGAGTCGTACCGCACTCAGGAACCGGTCTGCCGCTGATTGCGCGCCAGAAACTCCCGCACCACCCGCGCACGGTCGGTGGGGGTGGGGGATAGTTTCGTGTCTTTGGGTTCGGCGTAATCGTCGGCGGCCTCCAAGCTCCACCCGGGGAAGCCCCGGAAGCAGTGGTAGTCCCAGTCCCAACCGTGTTTTTCGAAAATTTCGATTGAGTCGCGCAGATAGCCGGCCGCATTCGGCGTCCAGCAGAGGGTGCTGAATTCGCCGACGTGAAGTCGAATGTCGGGGTACCGCTTCTGGAATTCGATGACGGGCGCCATTTGCTCCTCAAGCCAGGCGCGGTTCCAGATAATGATTTTGTCACCTTGCGTAAACGTGCGCGGCCAGGGAATCTGGCGCTGAAGGTACGCGTGCGCCAGGTCGGTGTTGGTAACGTCGGCCAGGCCCTGATAGGTATAGTCGAACGGAATGTAGGAATGAAATGAGAAGATGAACGGCCCGCCGCGGCGGGGCACCGGGAAACCGGTCAGACCATTGCACATCCCGCCCGGCCCCGGCTCGATGACGATCGGCGTGGCCGGGTCGATCGTCCGGATGGCGTCGGCGATCGCCTGCGCCCATTCCGGCCATTTCTTCGGGTAACCGGGGAAGTCGCGCCAGTCCAGCGGCTCGTTGACGAGGTCATACCAGATCACCTGGTCGCGCCCCTTGCAGACCGCGGCGATCCGTCTCCAAATGTCGATGTACATTTGCCGGTTGGTGTCGTCGTCCCAGAAGGCGGCAAGCCGAGCTTTGTTGTCCTCGCCTTCCATGTAGGGTTTCTGATTGGTGCCCGTCTGGGGCACCGTGAGCACGACGGCGAGGCCCGCGGCGCGGGCGTTGTCGAGCAACCGGGGCAGCGTCGTCAGTTCGCGGTCCAGTTGATCGTCCAACGTGATCCGGTTTCGCCGGGCATCATTGCGGTTGATCAGGTGGGTCCGCACCTGGTTGGCGCCCCACGCCGCCGCGGCGTTCATGAGTTCGGCATCGTATTTGTTGCCCTCGAGGTTGAAACCCCGGTAGCGGACGTTTTCGGCGGCGCGACGCGTGGTCTGCGCCGCCGTCGTCGCCGGATCGGCGGCATGGTTCGTTGTCCCGACACCAAGCAGCACGGCGAGGATCGGAAACAACCCAAGCCAACGCAAAGTCTTACCCGGTGCGATCAGCGATCCGTTCATCCTTAAAAACCTCCAACCTTATGACTTGCCTTGAGGCGGATGAAATGCCGCCGTGGAAACGTCGCTACGGATAACTATTCGATCGGTCAATACTCCTGCCAATGGCGGGTGGCAAGTTCCGGATTGTTGCGTTGCAGAAATCGCCGGACAACGATCGCGCGGTCGGTTGGCGTGGGCGAGATGGTAACGTCGGCCGGTTCCACATAATCATTGGTGACTTCCAGGCTCCAGCCATAATATCCCCTGAAGCAGTGGTAATCCCAGTTCCAACCATATTTTTCGAAGATGTGCAGGCAATCGTCCAGATAACCGGCCGCGTTGGGCGCCCAGCAGACCGCGCTGAATTCCCCGACGTAAATAGGCACATCGGGGTGGTTGCGCTGGAACTCGATCACGGGTTCGAGGTCTTGCTCCAGCACGGCCCTGTTCCAGAAAACCGTTCCCCCGCTGGTTGCGGGATAAGTGCCCGGCCAGGGCTGCTGGCGCTCAAGGTAGGCTTGTTCCAGATCGGTGTTGCCGATGTCGGCGATGCCCTGGTGGGTGTAGGGTTGGGGCTTGTAGCAATGGAATGAGTAGATGAGCGGGTCGCCGGTGAGTCGTGGAAAATCCGCGAATCCATACCACAGTCCCCCCGGTCCCGGTTCGATAACGATCGGCGTCGCGGGATCGATTTTACGGATCTCGTCGATGATCGCCTGCGCCCACTCCGGCCACTTATGGGCGTATTTCGGAAAATCCCGCCAGTCGAGCGGCTCGTTGGCGAGGTCATACCAAATGATTTGATCACGCCCTTTGCAAACGGTGGCGATACGCTTCCAGCAGTCGATAAACATGGCCAGGTTGGCGTCGTCGTCCCAGAAAGTCGTCGACTTCGTAATGTTGTCTCCGGTGATTTCCTCCGTCCGAAGCCCCATCTGCGGGAAAGTCAGTACCAGCGCCAGTCCGGCCTGGCGCACGGCTTCGAGGTTGTCGGCCAACACCGTCAATTCGCGGTCGAATTGCTGGCTGTAGGTCAATCCGTCCCGATGGGCCGCGTTCTGGTTGATCAAACGCACACGAACCTGGTTGGCCCCCCACTCCCGGGCCGCCGCGAGCACGTCCGGATCGAATGTTCCCGCTTCAAGGTTGAACCCGCGATACCGTAAGGATTGAGCGTCGGGCGGCGACATGGCTGGCATCCCGCCCGGACCTGCCCAAGCCGCGATGGCGAGTCCTGCCAGAACCACAACATACATGTCAACCAGCCATCGGACTTTTCGGAATGATTTATGCATCGACGTTGGTCCGGCTTGGGGCCGCTCCTTTTTATCCTTCGCCGGTCTTCTCGAGGAAATCCACCGCCAGGTGGGCCAGCGACAATGCGCAGGGCAGCAACATGCCCACTTCGATCGATTCGTCCAGGCAGTGGATCCCCAACCGGTCGGCGTCGGCGTCGGGATGGATGAGTTGGAATCCGTAAACCGGCGTGCCCAGTTCACGCACGTAACGGGCGTCGGTCGCGCCGATGCACCAGGTCGGAACCACGCGCGCCGGCCGGCCGAGGGCCCGCTCGGCGGCGTGTGTAAACAGGCCGCGCACCGCCTCGTCGAATGGCGACACGCTGGGATCGATTGTGGCCTCGATCGTCACGTCCAGGCCGGCCAGGTCACGGGTCAGGCGGGCGATGACCTGTTCCAAGTCGGCCCGGCCCTGGCCGGGCAGCAAGCGGACGTCGCAGCGCAATGTGCCCAGTGTCGGGATAGCGTTGCTTTTGTCGCCCGCGTGGATGACGGTCGGCGTGATCGTCATGCGACTCTGGCCCATGAGCGAGTTCGCCAGCGACGGCGAGCGTTCGCCGATGCGGTCGATGAATTCCTTGAGATTGTTTTTGCTGATCCGATCGACCCCGCCCCAGGAGACGATGTGCTCGAAAATCGGCGCCTCGACGCGCACGGCCGGACGCCAGGCTTCCAGCCGCCGCACCAGTTCGGCCAGTTGCGTCACCGGATTGGCTTTCCCCCAGGGGCCGCTGGCGTGGCCGCCGGGCGCGTGCGTGCGGAAGGTCACCTCGTAACGCCCCTTCTCGCCGGTGCCCACGGCGATGGCGGGCGTGCCGTCGGCGTCCCGGCCGATCGCGGCGCCGCCACCTTCGCAGATGGCCAGATCGGTCCGGCAGAAATCGACGCGCTCGCGGACCAGCCAGCCGAATCCGAGCTTGCCGCCCGTCTCTTCGTCGGCGCCGACGGCCAGACGCAGCCGGCCGCGGCGCGGCAGGCCCAGGCGCGCCAGGCAGGCCATGGCGAAAAGCTGGCACGCGGCCAGCATCTTGCAGTCGTTCGACCCCCGCCCCCAGATGCGTCCGTCGGCCACCGCGCCGCCGAACGGCGGGTGCGTCCAGGCCGTCTCGTCGCCCACCGGCACGACGTCGCCGTGGCTCATCCACAGCATGCCGCGCGCCCCATGGCCGGTCCACGCCAGCAGGTTGGCGCGCCCATCTTCGGCCGCCGCCAGGCTCGTTTCCACCCCCACCGCTTTGAGGTAATCGGCCGCCGCGCGCGCCAAGGCCGATTCGTTTCCGTTCGGACCGGCCCCGGGCGGCGGCGCATCGCCCCAGTTGACCGTGGGGATGCTGACCAGCAGCCGGTGCAGGGTGACCAGCTCATCCTCGCGCGACGCCAATGCTTCGTGGACCCGATCGTGGATCGCCTTCATGGCGGAGCCCCCTTGCGGATTACCATGCATATAGGGTGACGCCGTGTTCGGTGGCCAGGGCGCTGGCCTCCTCGCGGTCGAAAAAGAGCGTTTCGCCCCCCGGGAAGGCCAGCGCGGCGCCCTTGACTTGGATGATCTTGCGGACCGTCGTCAGACCCAGCACCGGCACGTCGAAACGCCGGTCCTGGCGCGGGCGGCTGACCTTGACCACCACGCAGCCTTCGCCGGCGATCTCGCCGGCCCGCTGGATCGTCTGGTCGGTGCCCTCCATGGCCTCGACGGCCACGACCGACTTGTGCTTGACCACCAGCGTTTGGCCGATGTCGAGTCCCGCCAGCGCCGTGGCCAGCGGCCGGCCGAAGTTGATGTCGTCCATGACGGCTTCGCTCGGCGCGCACGCGGGGGTCAGCAGGCCGGCCGGCGGCATGCACTCCTTCATGAGCAGCGTCGAGTCGAGCACCTCGATCCGCTCGCGGGCCAACTCCTCGGTGATGGCCCTGAGCAGCGTGTCCGCCTTGCGGCTGGAGGCGCGCGCCAGCAATTTAATGCCCCGGCGATCGATCCGGGTGAGCTGGAAGATGGAATTGTGCTTGATCCGCCCGGCCATGATTGTCTGGCGGATGCCCGCCTCATGGCAGATTTCGATCATCCGATTGAATTGGCCGAACTCCACCCAGTGAATGGCCGTCACTTCGCGCGCCAGGTCGGGCGAGGTGATGCCCCGCACGCCGATGGCCGTCACCCGAATGTTGCGGTCGCGTGCCGCTTGAGCCAGCAGGATCGGAAACCGCCCCTCCCCGGCGATGAGGCCGATGTGACCCAACGGGGGAGTCGAATGCTGTTGTTGTATCGCCGGGGAATGCATGACGAACGGCCTCTTGCCCGGAAATCTCGGGCGTCCGGCCCGTTTCGGGCGCGTGGTGCGGCCCTGCCGGGATTCGACACGGTTTGTCCGTTGCCTGACCGGCCGGGCGGGGTTTCGGGCGTAGGCGCTTCCCGCGGCGCCATCCCCGGCGGCGCCGGGCATCTGCCAACTTCTAACAGAACCCCCCCAGGCGGTCAACCGAAAGCGCTCCCGCCGGCCCCGACGCAATATGAGTTGGCCGACAATGAAGATCCGCCTGTATGCCGGCAATCATCGTATTCAATATCCAACGATTCCGGGACGCACCCGCCGAGGCGCCGTAAGCCTATTTGACTTTTACGGCCTTCCCTTTCAAAATAAAGATGCCAGAAGGCTTCGGCCGGATGAAAATCGCCCGGTTTTCTCTTGTCGGCCCGAGGTGAAGGGGTGGCGCGATGAGTCAGCAACCGCTCTATGTCAGCTTCGTCTGGCACATGCATCAGCCATATTACCGGGACTTGAAAACCAATGAATACCTGATGCCCTGGGTGCGCCTGCATGCCACCAAAGACTACCTCGACATGCCGCTTCTGGCGGCCGAGTACCCTGGCATCAAGCTGACGTTCAACATGGTGCCCTCGCTGCTCGAGCAGATCGAGGACTACGCCGCCGATCGGGCCGACGACCCCTATCTGCGCCTGGCGCGAAAACCCGCAAAAGACCTGACCGAAGAAGATCGCCTCCAACTGCTGTCGCTCTTCTTCCAAGCGCAATACGAGCGGATGATCAAGCCCTATCATCGCTACAATCAACTCTATACGCGCCGGGGCTGGACGCAGGACAAACGCGAGCTCCGGCGAACCGCCCAAACCTTCTCGGCCACCGACCTGCGCGACCTGCAAGTCTGGTTTTTTTTATGCTGGATCGATCCCTACCTGCGCGAACTCGACCCCCGGCTCCGGGAACTCGTTCTAAAAGATCGTAACTTCACCGAGCAGGACAAGCTCGATCTCGTTGAAATCAGCCGCAAGCTGGTCGGCCGCATCATCCCGACGCTCCAAACGCTCTGGGCGGAAGGGCGGATCGAACTGTCGACAACGCCCTTCTACCACCCGATCCTCCCCCTTCTGGTCGACACGAACATCGCCCGGCGCGCCCGGCCGCGCATGAACCTGCCCGGCGCGCGCTTCCAGCACCCCGAAGACGCCGTCCAGCAGATCCGCATGGGCCTGGACTATTGCCAGGAACGTTTCGGGCGGCGTCCCGCGGGCATGTGGCCGTCGGAAGGTTCGGTCTGTCCGGAGCTGATCCCGTTTTTCCAGAAGGAAGGGATTCGATGGATCGCCACCGACGAGGAAGTCCTGGCGTATTCGCTTGGCGGCGAAGGCTTCTGGCGCGACAAGAACGGCATGGTCAACAACGCCGACGGCCTCTACCGTCCTTACGTCGTCAACCACGGGGGGGGCGAAACGGCCGTCTTCTTCCGCGATCATTTTCTGAGCGACCTGATCGGCTTTAAGTATGCCCACTGGAATCCCGCCGACGCGGCGGCCGACCTCGTCCGCCGGCTCGAGGAAATCCGCGCCGTCCTGCGCGCCAGTCCCGAACCCCACGTCGTCAGCATCATTCTCGACGGCGAGAACTGCTGGGAGCACTACGAAGTGGACGGGCAGCCGTTCCTGCGCGCCCTTTACCACGCGCTTGCCGGCCATCCCGGCATCAAAACCACCACACCCAGTGAATATCTTTCCCTCGGCCTGAAGCACCGGATCCTGGAGAACCTGCACAGCGGTTCCTGGATCAACCACGACTTCGGAGTTTGGATCGGCCATCCCGAGGACAACGCCGCTTGGGATTTGCTGACCCAGGCGCGCGGTGACATTCACCGGCGTCTGCATGACCCGGCAGTCCAGATCGATCCCCCGCGGCGCGATCTGGCCTGGAAATCCCTCCTGGTGGCCGAGGGCAGCGACTGGAACTGGTGGTATGGCGACGATCACAACTCCGGCATCGACGACCAGTTCGACAGCCTCTATCGCCGCCACCTGACCAATGCCTACGACGCCGTGGGCCTTACACCGCCGGCGGCTCTCAGCATCCCCATCAGCACGGGGGCCGAGATTGGCGTACACACCCAGCCCTGCGCGTTCGTCACGCCGCGCCTCGACGGGCGGATCACCAGTTATTACGAATGGTTTTCGGCGGGACATTTCGATCCCACGCGTGGCGGCGACAGCATGCACCAGGCCGAGTCGATCGTCAGAGCGCTCTATTTCGGCTTCGACAACGAAAAATTTTATCTGCGCGTCGACCTCAACGAATCCTGGCGCGCGGCCCGCATCGTGAAGGGAACCGAACTGGTCGTTTATCTGTTTGGCGAGGCCAACACCAAGATCCACATCCCATTGACCACGAGCGAACTCCGGCCGGCCGCGACCGTCTGGCGCGAAAAGACCGGCGGCCAGTGGGATAACGAGGGCCGCCACGACGAACTGGGGGTCGGAGCGATCGTCGAAGCGGCCTTCCCCCTCGATCGCTACCGCATTATTCCCCTCAAAATGATGCATTTCCAGGTGGCCATTGAGGTGGAGGGGCGCGAACTGGAACGCTGCCCCAGCCGCGCGCCCTTCGCCATCCGCGTGCCCGGCGAAACGTTCGAGGAGGAAATGTGGATCGTCTAGAACTGCCAGAACTGACGGGCGTTCCCACCGTCGATGAGATTCTGGACCGCCTGGAGGCGCCGATCGCCCCCGACGGCATCGAGGTGGTGCGTCGCGCCTACGAACTGGCCCGCCAGGCCCACGAGGGGCAAAAGCGCAAGTCCGGCGATCCCTATTTCCTGCATTGCGCCCGGGTGGCGTGGCTCCTGGCGGGGCTGGTCAACGATTATCCGACGATCGCGGCCGGCCTGTTGCACGACACGATCGAGGATTGCGGCCTGACGGTGGATAAACTGGCCGCGCTGTTCCCCCCTCCCGTCGCCGAACTGGTCGACGGCGTCACCAAGATCTCCACCCTTAATTTTTCCTCGGATCAGGAACACCAGGTCGTCAACCTGCGCAAGATGATTCTGGCGATGGCGCGCGACGTGCGCGTCGTGCTCATCAAGCTCTGCGACCGGCTTCACAACATGCAGACGCTTCAATACCTGTCGCCCCTGCGCCAGAGAGCGATCGCCCAGACGACACTCGACATCTACGCCCCCCTGGCCAATCGACTCGGCATGACGCTCATCCGCTCGCAACTCGAAGACATTTCGATGCGCTATCTTTACCCGGCGCAATACAGCCGCCTGGCGCGCAAAATGGCCGTCCGCGAGCACCGCGACCAGGAGATCGTCGATCGCACGCGCACGATGCTCTCGCGCCACCTGAAGGATATGGGCATCCCCGCCGAAATCCAGGGGCGGCGCAAGCACCTGTGGAGCCTTTATCAGAAAATGCAGCGCCAAGGGCTGCGTTTCGAGGAAGTGCACGATATCCTCGCCATCCGGATCATCACCGACACCGTCACCGAATGTTATGAAATCCTCGGCGTCGTCCACTCGCTTTGGAAGCCGCTGACCGGTCACTTCAAGGATTACATCGCCAACGCCAAGGAAAACGGCTATCGCTCGATCCACACCAGCATCATCGGCGAAGAGAGCGAGGTGACCGAGATCCAGATCCGCACGCACGAAATGCACCGGATCGCCGAGGAAGGGATCGCCGCCCACTGGCGATACAAGGAAATGGGCGCCTCAAGCAACGCCAGTTGGGGCGACGAGGAGAAGCGCCTGGCGTGGCTGCGCCAACTGGTCGACTGGCTGGCCGACGTGCACGACCCTTCGGAATTCATGAGCG
>JAMCWS010000307.1 GCA_023480605.1 bacterium | reverse complement strand
GTGGCCAGGCTCGGCGTCTGGGCGACGTCCTCGGTGCCCACGCCCGAAAGGGCGGCCTTCTCCTTGTCGGTGGCGAAGACGAGTTTCTGCTGATCGGCCTCGACCGACGTGTCAATGTCGACGACGTAGGGCTCTTCGCTCAGCCGTTCGGCCGTGGTCAACGCCGCCGCCTGCAAGGTGGCGTAGGGGGTGTCGGGGGCGCCGTGAATCTCCGCCGTCACGGTCGAAATGACCGGCGGCCCCGGGGGGGCCTCGACCAGCTTGATGTTGGCGTTGTGGCGCGCGGCGATCGCCTTGAGCTGCGGTCGCAGCCGCAACAGGATTTCGTGCGATTGCTGCCGGCGGAGCTTCTTGTTCATCAAGCCGACGCGCAGATCGGCGGCGTTGTCGCCCCGCCGTAGAAAGTAGTGGCGCACCATGCCGTTGAAGTCCATCGGCGAGGCCAGCCCGACGTATCCGGTGAAGTCGGTCACCTCGGGCGCCGTGCGGAAAAACTCGGCCAGGTCGCGCGTGGCCGCCTCGGTCGCCTCGAGCGTCGTGCCTTCGGGCATGTCGACGACGATCTGGAATTCGTTCTTGTTGTCGAAGGGGAGCATCTTGAGCGGCACCAGGCGGAAGGCCGGCAGCGCCACCGAGATGGCGAACAGGAGCGCGATCACGCCCAGGAAAGCCCACGATAGCGCCTTGTGGCGCAGCAGCGGACGCAGCGCGAGGCTGTAGAGCTTGTAGAGCATCGTGCGCCGCGCGTCGTATTCATGACCGCGCCCGCCCTCGCCCCCGGCCGCGGCGGGGTGGGGCTTGAGGATGAGGCGCGAGGCGAACGGCGTCACGCAGAAGGCGACGATCAGACTCATGAGGATCGTCAGCGGCACGTTGAGGGCCATCGGCCGCATGTAGGGTCCCATCATGCCGGTGATGAAAAACATCGGGATGAACGACAGGATGACGGCGATGGTCGACATGATCAGCGCGGGCCGGATCTCCTGGATGGCCGTGAGGATCGCCAGGCGCGGCTTCAGCTTGCCCATCGCGTAATAGCGCTCAATGTTTTCCACGTCGGTGATCGGGTCGTCGACCAGGATGCCCAGGGCCAGGATCAGGGCGAACAACGTCACGCGGTTGATCGTGTAGCCGGCCACCAGGTTGACCAACAGGGTGGCCCCGTAGCAGACCGGCACGGCCAGTGTGATGACCAGCGCCGCCCGCCAGCCCAGCACCAGCCCGACGAAAATGACCACCGTCAGGATGGCCACGGCCAGCCCCTCGACCAGTTCGTTGACTTTCTCGTCGGCTGTCTCGCCGTAGTCGCGCGTGATGGTGTAGTGGACCTCGGGGGGAAACAGGGTCCGCGCCAGTTGGGCCAGGCGCGCTTCGACGTCGCGCGCCACCCAGACGGCGTTGGTCCCCTTCTTCTTGGCCACGGCGACGTTGACGGCCGGGTAGAGGCGCCCCCCTCGGCCCGCCGCCGCCACGGCGCGGGCTTCGGTGTCGTCGGAGGCCGGTCCGAATCCGATCCAGGTGTAACTGTTGACCTCGGCCGGCCCGTCGATCACCGTGGCCACATCTTTCATGTAGACCGGCACGCCGTCGACGACGTTAACCACCAGGTCGCGGACGGCCTCGACCCCCGGAAAGAAGGTTCCCGCCTCGACCTCGAAGACCCGGTTGTTCTGGTCGATCTCGCCGGCCGGAAGCTGGACGTTGCCCACCTGGAGAGCGAAGGCCACTTCCAGGGGCGTGGTGCGGCGCGCGGCCAGCGCGTCGTTGCGCAGCTCGACGCGGATCGTGCGCGGCCGTCCCCCCACCACCGAAACGCGGTTGGTGTTCTCGACCGACTGGAGCTGAAGCTCGACCTCCTCGGCCAGACGGCGCAGGCGATAGTCGTCGGTCACTGCCGGCTTGTCGCTCCACAAGGTGGCGATGACGATCGGCACATCGTCGATCTCGATGGGCTTGACCACCCACCCTTTGACCGATGACGGCACGATGTCAAGGTTGGACTGGATCTTGTTGTAAATCTTGACCAGGCTGTTTTCGCGATTCTCGCCGACGTAGAAACGGACGGTGACGATCGAGGCGCCCTCGCGCGACATCGAGTAAACGTATTCGACCCCGTCGATCTGGTAGAGGATTTTCTCGAGCGGCGTGGAGACCAGACGCTCAACCTCCTGGGCCGATAGTCCGGGGGCCGAAACCAGCACGTCGGCCAAAGGCACGACGATCTGCGGTTCTTCCTCACGCGGAGTCAGCACGAGGGCCACCGCCCCGGCCGCCAGCGCCAGCAGGATGACGAGCACCGGCAAGGGGCCCTGGAGAAACATGGCGACGATCCGGGCGCTGAAGCCCAAATGCTCCTCGCTGGGGTTGTTCGGGTTCACGTCCGCTCGCTCCAAATGAAAAAATGCCTGCGCGAAATTTTTCGGATTGCCGCCACCGCGTCCGGCCTGCCGACGATCGCCTCTCTCGTTTTCATCGTATCAGCCGGACCGACGCCGCGCAATCCGCAACGCCACAATCATGACCTTGCTATCATATTATTGGCGCCGTTGTCCAAGCCCGGATGCGGTGTCGGCGCGCGGCCCTTATGCTTCTGATGCATGATCATGTGGGCGCAATCGCGTGAACGCGGGTGAATTGGTCGGCCCGGGGGCCCGGCCAGGGCAATCTTTGACTTGCCCGCTCCTTGTGGCCAGACGATCAGTAGAGAGTCCAGAGCCGCGGGTCGACGGCATTGAGGGCGCTGGGGGCATAGTAGGCCGTAATGGAGGTGAGTTGTCGGTAACGCACGGGGCATTCGCGCACGACCGGCGCGTCCCACCCGGCGACGAGTTTGAACTCGACGAAGCCGTCGCTTGCCGACACGCCGGTTTCGGTGGCCCCGCTGGCCAGCCAGTCGGTTGTTCCCACGCGCCGCCACTTCGCCCCGGCGGCCACCGCCGCGGGGGGTTCGATGGTGACGCGGACTGCCGCGTCGAGTTCGCTGATCATCGACACGAAGCCGTCGCCATATGGGCCGCTCAAGGTCTCGTCGTAACCGCCATGTACCCAGTCGGGAGAGCGGGTGTGGCCGCCCACGCCGATGTGGCCGCCGCCGTCGGTTGCGAGGTCTCCCCCCCACTCCAAGTCGCCACCGCCCAGGTAACTGGACCATACCAACGCGCCGTCAGGCGTGAGTTTCGCGAGGTAGGCATCGCGCTCGCCCCCCAACGTGGAGTCGAATCCGCCCTCGGCCCAATCCGCCGAAGTCGTATATCCGGTCACGTAAATGAAACCCTCACCGTCGGCGGCGATGCTGTTGCCGGTTTCCGTGCCCGCGCCGCCAAGGTAGGTGGACCACAAACGATTTCCATCGAGCGCCAGCTTCACCACGAAGGCGTCCCAGGAACCCCCAAGTTCCGTGTCGAACCCTCCCGTCAGCCAGCCGGGAGAAGACGTAAAGCCGCCCACACAGACGTTGCCCGCGCGATCGAGCGCCACATCAACAGATTCATCATGATCGTTTCCCCCCAGGTAGGTGGACCACAGAAACGTCCCATCGCCGGACAGTTTGACGACAAATCCATCGAAGTCGCCATCCTTGCCC
>JAMCWS010000131.1 GCA_023480605.1 bacterium | reverse complement strand
GAACGGAACGAGCGGATCGACGACCGGTCGAACCGGCGGAACCGCGAAGACGCGGACTACTGGGGCGAGATGACGGAGGTGCGGCAACTGCCGCGGAACGTTCACTTCGCGGCCATCTACGCCGCCGCGCCGCTGACCGACGACACCCGCCTGCCGCGCGTCATTTATTATCCGGACGGCTCGGCGACGGCGACGACCATCGCCATCCAGGACACCGGCCGGCGGTCCATCAGCGTCGAAGTCTACCGGACGACCGGGATGGCCCGGGTGGAAAAGGGACTGCCGCCCGAGGAGCCGCGATTGCAGACGATTTATTATGGCCCGGGCGACCGCAAGCTGATCAGGGAGGTCGACTGATGATGGGCGGCCGGCGAATCAGGCGCCCGGCGGGGCGAACAGAGCGTAGCGGACGGACGGGGTTCGTGCTGCTCGAGGTTATCGTGTCGCTGACGATTCTGGGGATATCGGTGGCGGCGTTCATGAGGTCGTTCACGCAGTCGCTCGGCGCGGCACGTCGGATGGAAGTGCAGACGCAGGCGTGTTTTTTCGCGCAGCAGCTTTTCGATGAGTTCGAAATCAATCCGCCGCCGGAAGGCAAGAGCGAGGGCGGATTCGGGGACGACTACAAGTATTATTCCTATCGGTTGGAGGTGAAATACGAGGAGCCGGTTTATCACCGGCTGGAGAACGTCGACCAGGTGGAGCGTTTCTACCCGATCCGCACGTATCGGATTGAGATCAACTACGATGACGGGGCGCACAAACCCTACACGGCGCTGGCGTTGGAATCGGCGATCGTGGGATTCGAGAAATTCGCCTACAACTCGAAACTCGATTATCAGAATTTTTAGGGGCGGGGATGGGACGGATGGAACTTATGGGACCAATGGGGCGAGATAGGATGGGAAGGGCGTGAGAGGCGGAACACACCATCGCGGGTGGGGAAGAGCGGCGGGACGGGCGGCAGGGGCGGCGCGCGGGGGTGGATTCACGCTGCTCGAAGTGCTGATCGCGATCGTGATTTTCGCCGTGACGCTGGCCGCGCTGACGACGACCCTTACCACGGGCATTCATGCCTGGAATACCGGCCACGGACTGTCGGAGATATTCCAAACGGCGCGGATCACGCAAGACGTCGTGCTGCGCGACATGAACAACCTGATCTATCGCCAATTTAACACCTACAATCGGATCTACCTGCAGCAACTGGACGAATTGCAGCGGCGCGAGGAAATGCAGGGCGCCTCGGGCAGATCGAGCGCCGGCGGCGCGGAGCGCGGCAAGCAGGCCGACACGTGGGGGGGGGTCACGCCGCGCAACATGGCCCCGCCCGTCGACCTGACGTTCATCGGCGCCAACCAAGGCAAACTGGACCGGCTCACGTTTACGCGCAGTTACCGGCCGCGCACGAACGACGAGGCGCCGGCCTGGGGCCTGCGGCGGATCTCGTATTATGTCAAAGGAGGCGTTCTATACCGGGAGGAAAAGGACGCGTTCGGCGCCCCCGTCATTCCCGATGACGAGGTGACGATCGGTAACGCGCTCACCGGGCGGGAGGCGGGCCGGAGCGGCCCCGTGCCGGGGATGCGCGACCTGGCGTCCAACAATCCTCTCGTGCCCATCAACAGCGCGGGCGAATCCACATACGACCGACAACCGAGGGACCGCTATCGGAACCTGTTCAAGAAGAAAACAGTCGAGGAGATCGGATTGGCGCTGCCGACGCGGGTCAGCTACAGCGAGCCGCTGTGCGAGGGGGTCGAAATATTCAACGTGACGTACGGCTATTTCAAGGACGGACAGTGGCGGGAGGTGGACGAGTGGAATTCGAGCGCCTCGCGCTACCGGAATCCGGTCGAGGAACTGGGCCTCGCCCGAAACCAGGGCATCAACCTGGGGAGCGACCGGTTGTTGCGGGTGAAAACGCCGCCCGACGAGTTGCCCGGTTACGTGGCCGTCCAGGTGGGCGTGCGGGCGCCGGGCGGCGGAAGCCGGCTCTATTCGTTCACATTTTTCTACTCGGTGCCGGAAGCGCAGGAAACCGACATGATGCGCCGAGAAGTGGGGGAACCGCCGGTCGCGCCCGACTTCCAGCCGCCGGCGCGGAGGCGTGGAGAATACGAACGGGAGGCGCGCCGATGAGGAGTCCCGTATGGCGGGCGTCGGGGGGACGCCGCGGAACGATGCTGGTGCTGACGCTTTGGCTGACGCTGGTGCTGGCGGTGATCGCTTATTCGCTGTCGCACGAAATGCAATTGGGCCTGCGGATGACGAGCCAGGCGCAACGGCGCGTCAAGGCGCTGGCGATCGCCCGGGCGGGGCTGGCCAAGGCGGTGGCGGACCTGCGCAACGACCGCCTCATCTCGGCGGCCGCCCAGGGTCGCAACTCGGACACCGATGACGAAACGTGGTCGCGCGCCAAGGATAAAACCGACATCGAATTCGGGGGGGGAACTTACAGCGTCCGCGTGGTCGACGAAGACGGCAAACTGGATATGAACGGCCTGACGCCGACCAATCGGGGTGCGTTGGAGTATGTTCTCGAACGCGTCTGTGGCGTCCGGGAGGAAGATGCCAAAGTCATCGCCATGGCGGTCGTGGATTTTAAGGATCCCGATGTTTTCCAGTTGGAAAAACTCGATGAGGACGAGATCCAGTATTACACGGAATGGGGGCTGAAGAAATACGGGCGCGATCTGCCGGCCGAATGGCAGTTCCGGCCTAAAAACGACACGTTCATCGATATCGAGGAGTTGCTGGAAATCCCCGGCATCACGCGCGAGGTTCTCTACGGCGATCCGGCGAAGATTCCGGCCGACCCGATCGAAAGGATCGACGAAAAAGAGAAGAACGCGGCGCTCATCGATTATGTGACGATCGGCAAAAACGAGCCGGTCAACATCAACACCTGCCCTCTTGAAGTCCTGGAGGCATTGCTTTATGTAAACCTCAAATCGGATTCGGCGGCCCGCGACACGGCGCGCGGCATCGACAAGCTGCGTCACGAACGGCTCGAATACAACGGAGCCAAAGTATATGGGGTTTCATCGCTGGCGCAGCTCAACGACAACGGTTTCGACCTGAAACTGCTTGCCGGAAGCCTGCCGGTCAACGTTTTCTCGAACAACTTCACGATCTACTCGCGGGGCGAATTCGGAAGCGTGCGCCAGTCGCTCGGCGTGGAGTGCAACGTGACCAACGAATCTTTTCCCATCGACCCCGACAACGCCGAGCACGCCGGTCTGCGCGACCCCAACGCCTCGGGGCGGATCAAGAACCGGGTGCAACTGGTTTTCGATCCGTCGGTGCGGGTGATCAAGTCGGCGCAATAGCGATTCGAAAGGGTAAAAAGAACCTATGGGACCTTTGAGACCCTTGGGACCTTTGGGATTTATGGGATAAAAAAAAACCTGAAAGATTTGGGGCGACAAGGGAACTTGATGGATCGGGGATCATTGTCCATCAAGGAGGATGATAAGAAATGAAATGTTTCATTTAACCAGCACCAGGCGCGTCAGCATGCCGGCGATAAAGGGGATGCCGAGATAGATGAAGACGCTCTTGGCGATCTGGACGATGGTGACGCTGACCACGCTGCCCTTGAGCCCGAACAGCGGCGG
>JAMCWS010000184.1 GCA_023480605.1 bacterium | reverse complement strand
TACCCCGTGCCGGGGTTGGTCATGATGATGGAGCCCACCGAACCGAGCGTGATGGTTGCGGTGGCCGTCGCGGTCACGCCGCCGGCCGTGGTCGGCGCCGCGATCGCGACCGTCGGGGCCAACAGGTAGTTCGAGCCCGGGTTGGTGACGACGAGGGCCGTCACGACGCCGCCCGAGACGACTGCCGCGGCCTGGGCGCCCGTGCCCGTGTCGCCGGCCGCCGCCGTGATGGTCACGGCGGGTGGAGCGGTGTAGCCGCTGCCGGCCGTCACCAGCGTCAGGCCGGTCACGCCGTTGAGCGTGGCCGTGGCCGCCGCGCCCGTGCCGCCGCCGCCGTAGAAACTGACCGTCGGAGGCGTCATGTAATTCAGGCCCGGCGCCGCCGTAAAGACCTGGGCGATCGACTGCGGCGCGCCGGTCGGGTTGAGCGACTCGTCGATGATGTTCATGAAGTTGTCGCCGTAGGCCGTGCCGTAGGCGGCGTTAAACACCCCTTCGGACACCACCGGCGCTTCCTGGCTGACGGCGAAGGCCTTCGGAATGGCGGCCTGCAGGTCGGCCAGGTAAGTGGCCGGCGGAGGCGTCGGGGTTCCCTTGATCCGGATCTGCATGATGGTCCGGGTGTTGGGGCCGAAGCCCGGCGAGGTCGTCGGCGCGCCGCCAATCGAGGTCTGGTCCGGATCGTCCGTGAAGTAATCGTAACGCGTGTCATACAGCGGCATGGGTGCCGGCGCGTCGTTGTAAAGAATGACCGTGTCGCCGGGGGCGTACTTGGACAAGTCCACAACGACGTCGGCGCGAACGGCCGGCGGCAGGTAAAGCGACTTGTCGGTAACGCCGCCAAAAGTCACGCTGCGGCGGTTGTAATCGAAATTCACCGGCTGAGGCGGATGAATGGCAACTTGACCCAGAAAACCGGACTCGTTGCCGATCTGCCACCAGTCCGGGCCGGCTGTCGCCGGATCCGGCACGCCGCCGTCACGGCCGTCTTTCGGCCACGTGGCGGGGTATCCCGGCATCGGGGCCGCCATCACCATCTTCACTTCCGTGGGCCAGGTCGTGCCGGTGGTGTCGGCAACCGTGAATCCCGCCGTATCCGCCTTGTAAAGCTGCAGGTTGAGCATGCGGTCGTTGCAGGCGTTCAGAATGCGCAAACGCACCAGCGCCGGCGGCAGCTCGACATAGGGGAAAGCGGTACCGTTGACGACCATCGTATCCTGGAAGGCTTCTGGGATGATGGTCGGGCTGGGCAGCGTGTTGTTCATCACAACCATCGGCGGATTAATCCAGGGACCGTAATCCCACCGGCCCATCACGTTGTATCCGAGCGCGTTGTAGATGTTCTCGTTGGGCAGGTACTCGTGGCCGATCCACAGGTTTCCGCCTTTGCTGCCCGGCACATGGGTGTACCAAAGCGGATCCGCGTCCGCCGTCTTCGGGCTGGGCGTTCCGGTGAAGCCCGGTCCCGGAGGCGTCGTGGCGTCGTTGACGAAAGTCTTGTCCTGGATGACCAGTGGGATGCCCAGCGGGTATGCGCCTCCCAGCGTCGGAAGCGAGACCAACGTGGGATTGCCGCCGGTGTTGTTCGTGCCGCCGATCAGGTCTTGCTCGACCGGATCGGTAATAAGGTAACCCGCGGCCTCGCCGGCATACACGTTCAGGCGGGTGATGCCGTAGGCGTGGTCATGATAGAACATCAACCGAGCCGACTGGCCGTTGGTGTAATAGAAGGTGATCGAGCCCGGACCCGGATCCGGCATGTCGGGAACGTTCGTCGCGACGACGCCCCGCGGATAGTCCGTCGGCTCGCCCGCCGGCGTCGTCCACTGATGCGGCGTCCCGTCGCTGACCCACGGATTCAGACCGCCGTGCAGGTGCAGCGTGGCGCGGTTTTGAGTGTAATTCATGGGGTAGCCGGGCGTGGTCATCATCCCCAGGGGACCCATGCCGGCGCCCATGACCGTGGTGTCGACCGGCAGCGGCAGGTCGCCGGCCGCGCCCTTGGGCAGGTAGTTGGTGAACTTGATGCGGACGGGCCGGTCCTTCTGGGCCACGATCGAAGCGCCCAGATACTGCGGATTGTCGTAGGCGTAAACCTGCGCGCCCTTGGTATCCAGAATCGGCGTGCCATCAGGATACGTCAGTGCGACGTGCTTGCTCGTGGGCGCGTTGAATGGCGTCTCCAGTTGGACGTAGCTCCGCAAATCGGTCGGCGGGAGGTCCGTGTTCATCTTGATCGAGTAGCGAACCAGCGCGATCTCATAATAATCCGATCCCGGATACGCCGTGGGGTCGGGCACCGCGACGCTCACATATTGTCCGAGGTTGTTCGCATTGGTCGGTCCAAGGCCCGGCAGCGAGTCCACGAATTTGCGGATGTTCGGGCTGATGGACCAGTTCGGGATATCGATGTTGACCGCCGGGTTGATGCCGGTCGGCGTCGGGGCCATCAATTTCGGCGCCGATGTGCCGGCCGCCGCGGTCGACGCCTTTGCGCCGTTGGCCGACAGATTCGTCTCCAGCGACTGCCTGGCCTGATCGGTTTGCTCCAGGCGTTGTTGGGCTTCCCTTCTTCTTTGCAGGGCGCTCTTGTGCGTCTCCGCCCACAGCGCGGGGTCGACCCGGTCTTTGGCCGACCGGCTCGCGCGCGCGGCGTCGCGCGCCTTCCCCGTGGTGGTCTGGGCCCGGCCCTGGAAACCGCTGCCGGTAAAAATCCCCACCCCAAGAAGCAGGATAAGCAAGCTTGTGAATCGTAGCTTGTTCATTCCGAATCTCCTTCCAAATAGGTACGCCTTGTGTTTATTTAAAGTTCGAACGGTTGTGAACCCATGTCGATTCGGGCATCCATGCCTTGGGACGGCGGCCGGGCCAGCTTGCACGTGTGCCTGTTACCTCCTTTTACTGGGATACGACGGATGTAGTCTTCGCGGATATTCGTTTTTGTTACGGAATGCATGGTTTTCCCCCCATCCGTTTTCGCAGGATTTCGTGAAAACGGTTCCAAAGGTGGAAGGCGTTACCGCTGGATTTTATCCCCCGGACACTTCAATGGCGCTGCGGCGCGCGCGATGTCCGTTTCGTATCCCGGGCGCCGCGCAGCTCTTTGTCTCCCCCCAATGGAATGCGGCGATAACGTAACATAAATTGCCGAACTCTACCTGAATATCGTAAATTATTTTTTCCGTTCCTGACAATACGGTTGAATACCGTTTTTTTTGCCGTAATATTACGATATCTTCTTGTCCGCTTCTCCGGTCATGAACAGTCGGAATAAAAGCTCAATACAATAAAGAAATAGGCATGTCTCGCGTGATTGCGGCGCGGATGCGCTTTCGCTGGTGCAGGCCATTCTACTAATAATAATAGAAAGAACGACGAACGATCCCGTGAACGGATCGTCCGTCGTTCCCCTATAACCTGCATGCGTTGTTATCTGGCGGTCAACGATGACCGGTTCATCCGTTCATTTGTCCTCGGTATGTAAGGCTCGTACTAACAGTTCAATCGTTACGGTTTTCCATTGGTCCGCCCGCAGAACGTCAAGGGGCCGCTAATCGAGGGCTGCTCGTTCGAGGGGATGGCCGACGACGGCATCAACTGCTACTCGCCGGCGACGATCGTCAGGGAACGC
>JAMCWS010000030.1 GCA_023480605.1 bacterium | reverse complement strand
AGACAAAAAGAAACCGTCTGGCACAGGGCCGAACGGTTTCGATGGCGAAAGACGGGTAGTGAGATTTACTTCGCCGGGGCCGGGGCCGCCGGGGCCGGGGCTGGCACCGCCGGGGCCGATTGCGCCGGGGCTTCGGCGGGCGCGGGCGCAGCGGGCGCCGTCGGCGCGCCGGGCGCGGCCGGCACACTTGGGGCGGCCGGGTTGGTCGTCGAGAGCGGCGTTTCGACCGGGGCGCCGTTGCCCAGCAGGGGCTTGGCCTTCTGACGCGCGACGTGGCTGCCGGCGATAGAGATGAGGATCGCCAACACCATGAACAGGATGGCCGACATGGTCGTCATTTTGCTCAGGGTTTTCTCGGCGCCCGTGGCGCCCAGGGCGTCGGAAAGGCCCTGGCTGGCGGCGCCCAGGCTCGACAGGCCGCCGCCCTTGCCCGACTGCACCAGAATCACGAAGATCAGGAACAGGCTGGCCAGGATGTAAACGAAAAGCATCAGGACGATCCAGAAATTCATCGCGGTCGTTCTTTCATCTCCAGAGATTCGCGGCTGGGCAAGAGACCCCGCCGATGGCACACGGATCTCTCTTGCCGGAAGACCAGATACCGGCAAGGCCCGGGCAACTCATTACTATACCCAATTGCGCCCGATTCGCAAAGCCCGTTCTTTATCGATTGCCTGGCCCCCGTCCGGCGGCCGGGGGCGGTGATGGAATCCATGGGACGGATGGGACCCATGGGACGAACAGGCTGCCGCGCCGGCCCGCCGAGGGGGCGCAACCGTGTCACTCGGCGTCGTCGAGGGCGGCGATGCCGGGCAGCACCTTGCCCTCCATAAACTCCAGCGACGCGCCGCCGCCGGTCGAAACCAGGCTCATTTTTTCGGCCAGGCCGAATTGCTCGGCCGCCATGGCCGTCTCGCCGCCGCCCAGGACGCTGACGGCGCCGCTGCCCGCGATTGCGTCGGCAATCGCCCGCGTTCCCTTGGCGAACGGCTCCATCTCGA
Organism: bacterium; assembly: GCA_023480605.1. Classification (GTDB taxonomy): domain Bacteria; phylum Sumerlaeota; class Sumerlaeia; order MVZB01; family MVZB01; genus JAMCWS01. The sequence goes on along the minus strand of JAMCWS010000030.1, from coordinate 2,650 downwards.
AGACGCCCACCGGCCCGTTCCAGACGATCGTTTTGGCTTTGGCGATCTCGGCCTTGATCATCTCGACCGTTTTGGGGCCGATTTCCATGCCCATCCAGCCGATCGGGATGGCGTCGACGCCGACGACCTTCGAGTTGGCCGCCGCGTCGAACTTGTCGGCGATCACGCAATCGACCGGCAACAGGAACTTCTTGCCCGAGGCCTGCGCCTGGGCGAGGATGTCGCGCGCCGTGTCGGCCGATTCGGCGTCGAAAAGACTGTCGCCGATCTCCTTGCCTTGAACCCTATAGAAGGTGTAGGCCATGCCGCCGCCGATCACCAGCACGTCGACCTTCTTGAGCAGGTTGGTGATGACGTCGATCTTCGAGCCGACCTTGGCGCCGCCGAGGATGGCCAGCAGGGGCCGGTCGGGGTCGGCCATCGCGCCGCCCAGATACTTGAGTTCCTTGGCGATCAAGAACCCGCTGACGCAGGGGCTGAGGAACCTGGTGATGCCCTCGGTCGAGCAATGGGCGCGGTGGACGGTGCCGAAGGCGTCGCTGACGTAAACGTCGGCCAGCTTGGCCAACGCCTGCGAGAAGCTGGGGTCGTTCTTCTCTTCCTCGGGGTGGAAGCGGACGTTTTCGAGCAACAGCACCTCGCCGGGCTTGAGGGCGGCCGCCAGCTTCTCGACCTCGACGCCGATGCAATCGGGGGCCATCTGGACGGGGCGACCGAGTAACTGCGCCAGGCGCGCGCCGACCGGTTTAAGGCTCAGCTCCGGCTTGACTTTGCCCTTGGGGCGTCCCAGGTGCGAGGCCAGCACGACGCTGGCGCCCTTGTCGATCAGATACTGGATCGTCGGCAGCGAGGCGCGGATCCGCCGGTCGTTGGTGACATTGCCCTCGGCGTCGAGCGGCACGTTGAGGTCGGCGCGCAGGAAGACGCGCTTGCCGGCCACGTTGATCTGTTCGATCGACTTCTTTTTATAACTGACGCTGCTCATGCTCATACCCCTCCCAGATTGGTCTCACGCAACATGGAACCCGACACTTTGGCCCGCGGTGGGCGAAAAATCAACCAATTTCGGCTTGGAGACGAGACGTGCAAGCGAAAGATGATATCCAATTCATTTTTTCTCACACAATGAAACAGAGGCACAAAGAAAAATCCGATAAACGGACGAGAACGGTTCCATGTCATCCTCTGCGCCTCCGCGCCTCCGTGTGAGATAATGAAATCATAGTATGTTACCCGATTTTCGGCCGCCGCCAATTCCTCATTTGTGTCGGCGTGGAGTTTGGGCTAAATTCGGAATCGGCCGAAGGCGCGAGATCGGCCGGAGGCGCGGCATGGGACTTTGGCGGGAAATCCGGGATGACTGGGCGTGGTACCGGCGGCCCGTGGGGCGCCAGGCCGGGCAGTTCCCATTGCGCGCGCCGGGCTTCTGGGTGGTCGCCAATTATCGCTTGGGCGCCTGGGCGGCGCGACGGCGGGCGGCGGGGGGGCTGGCAGCCGTGGCCGGCGTCGCGGCTGGACTGATCTACGCGCTCACCAACTTCTGCGTCTCCACTGTCACCTCGTCGGACGTGCGCCCGGGGGCCGTGATCGGGCGGCGGCTGACGGTCCACACCACGCGGGGACTGCTCATCACCAACGGCGTCCGCCTGGGCGATGATTGCATGGTCAACAACGGCGTCTGCATCGTCGGCCGGGCCAACGGTCGCGGCGAAGGGGTTCCGGCGATCGGCAACGACGTCGTCATCGGCGTGGGCGCGAAGGTACTGGGCGAGATCACCGTGGGCGACCACGCCGTCATCGGCGCCAACGCCGTCGTGCTGCGCGACGTGCCGGCCGGGTCGTTGGCCGTCGGCGTGCCGGCGGTGGCAAAGCCCCGCGATGACTCGGCAGATCGGGCGGAAGTCGCGAAGGGAGAAAAGGACGCATAAGACCGATGGGACCTATGGGCTGGGAGAATCAGCCAGGAAGCCCGACAAGTGATAGGAAAACCGCGCCTGCGGCAAAATCAACGGAAAGCCACCCTCTTGTATAGCCTTACGCCCAGTCAAACATCCTCCGCTCCCCTCTTCCACCGGGCTTCACCCGCGGCGCGGCGATGGCTGCGGTGGATGACGATCCTTGGCTGGGTCGCGCTGGCGGCGCTGGCGTTGACGCCCCTGCTCATCGCCCCCGGCGCAAAAGACGACGCTTATATCGGCCCCAAGTGGGCGTGGATGGCAATCTGGACCGCCGTCGGACTGGCGTCGGTGGCCGCCGGCGCACTGACCGGCCGCCCGGCGATGTTCCCTTTCGATGCCGTCTGGGTGACGGCCCTCGGCCTCATGCTCTGGCACTGGGTGCGTGCGGCGGGCGCGCCCAGCCCATCGCTGGCCGCCGAGCGCGCCGCCCAGGTGACGTGGCTCTTGGGCGCGATGGGGTTGGCGCTGCAACTTTTCATACGCCGCCGGATTCTCTTGCGCCTGGCCTGGACTTGGATCGCTCTGGCCGCGCTGACGGCCGCGTGGACGCTGCTCGAAGACTCCGTCCGCGCCTGGCTGCCGCGTAACGTCTGGCTCAAACCCAACCTGGCCGACTGGCGCGGCTACCTCTCCGCGGGCCTGGGCAACACGAGCCACATCGCCGACCTGCTGGCCCTGGTCTTCCTGCCAAA
>JAMCWS010000135.1 GCA_023480605.1 bacterium | reverse complement strand
CACTCACGGCCTGGGGGCGGGCGCGATTCCCGAACTGGGCGAGCAGGCCGCCCGCGCCGCCGAGCCGCAGTTACTCGGTCTGCTCGAGGGCGCCGACATGATCTTCATCACCGCCGGCATGGGCGGCGGCACCGGCACCGGCGCCGCGCCCGTCATCGCCGAATACGCCCGCTCGCTCGACATCCTCTGCGTGGCCATCGTCACCAAGCCTTTCAGCTTCGAAGGGCCCCAACGGATGAAACGCGCCAACGAGGGCATCAAACGTCTCAAGGAAAACGTCGACACGATGATCGTCATCATGAACGACAAGCTCATGGAGACGGTCGGCCCCAAAACCCCCCTGACCGAGGCTTTCCAGGTCGTCAACGGCGTGCTGGCCCAGGGCATCCGCGCCATCAGCGACCTGATCAGCATGCCGGGCCTCATCAACGTCGACTTCCGCGACGTGCGCACGATCATGGGTGAGACGGGCGGAGCCGTGATGGGCGTGGGCGTCGGCAAGGGCGAAAACCGCGCCACGGAAGCGGTCAAAAAGGCCTGCCACAGCCCGCTGCAGGAGAAGATCGTCATCGACGGCGCCAGCGGCGTGTTGATCAACATCACGGGCGGCGCCGACATCACGATGCACGAAATCAACGAGGCCACGACGCTGATTTACGAATCGGCCGACGCCGACGCCAACATCATTTTCGGCGTCGTCATCGACGACAAAATGGTCGACGAAATGCGCGTGACGATCATCGCCACGGGCTTCAAGGAAACGGCCGAGGGCGCCATGGGCGAGATGGTGTCGCTCGTGCCGCAGCGGCCGCGGTCGCGACCCAACATTTTCCAGACGCCGTCGGCCCCGGTGGCCGCCGGCGACGAGGAGTCGCGCGAACCCGATCCCATCCCGGCGCTCCATCGCAAGCGCGAGCGCGAAGCGCCGGCGGCGCCCGTGAGCGTCGATTTCAACCGCAACGATAATCCCCTCAACGAATGGGACGAGCCGCTCAAGGCCGATTTACCGATGAGCGACGAGGAGACGCCGGCCGCCGAAGCCAAGACGGCCGCCGCCGCGCCGGCCTTCAACGACGCCGCGCGCGAGGAACCGGCCGGGATTACCGATAGCGATCCCTACGACATTCCGGCCCTGCATCGCCGCCGCCGCCAGCGGTTCTTCGAATAGACGGCCAGGAATAAATGGGGAATAATTCGGGGGAGGGCGTGGGCGCCCTCCCCCGAATTATTGTATGGAGTGCAGACTTCATTTTGACACCCCGTTCGAAGTTCAAGCTTTAGTTTTGCACCTCGTTCGGAGTATAAGCTTCAGCTTGATATTGAATGGCAAACTAAAGTTTGAACTCCAAACGGACTTATTCATTTTCAATCGATATCGTTATCGTTATCGCAATCGATGAATCTACAAGCTGTGATTCGAGCACGAGCACGATTACGAGCGCGATTACGATACAGAGATGTTCATCCCATGCGCCTTTCCGATTTTCATTATGACCTGCCGCCCGAGCTGATCGCCACGCACCCGGCGGCGCGGCGCGACGAGGCGCGCCTGATGGTCGTGCGGCGCGATGGCAGTCCCTTTGAACACCGCCGATTCACCGACTTGCCCGATCTGCTGCGGCCCGGCGACTGCCTCGTCGTCAACGACAGCCGCGTGTTGCCGGCCCGCCTGCGCCTGCGGCGGCCGTCGGGCGGCCTGTGTGAATTGCTGCTCTTGGCGCCGCTGGCGGGTGGAGTTTGGGAGGCGATGGCGCGGCCGGCGCGCAGGCTCAAGCCCGGCACGGCCTTCGATTTGCCTGGCGGCGCGGGCCGCGTGGAAGTGGTCGTCGGCGGCGGCGAACGCACCCGCCACGTTCGCTTCGAACTGGCCGGCGGACTGAGCGTCGTCGATTTTCTCGAACGCCACGGCGAAACGCCGTTGCCCCCCTATATCCTTCATCAACGCCAGGCGCGCGGCGAAACGCCGGCCGCGGGCGCCGACGATCGCGACCGCTACCAAACCGTCTACGCTCGCACGCCTGGTTCAGTCGCCGCCCCCACGGCCGGCCTGCATTTCACCCCCGAGTTGCTCGAACGCCTGGCCGGACGCGGCATCGAAATCCGCCGCGTCACCCTCCACGTCGGCGCCGGCACGTTCGAGCCGGTCATGGCCGACCGCATCGAGGACCACGTCATGCACCATGAATGGCTGACTCTCGGCGAGACCGAGGCGCGGGCGATTGAGGCCGCCCGCCTCGACCCCGCACGCCGCATCGTCGCTGTCGGCACCACCTCGGTCCGCACGCTGGAGGCTTGCTTCGCCGCACACGGCGCGATCCGGGCCACCACCGAAACCACCGGCATTTTTATTTACCCGGGAAAATCTTTCGCGGTCGTCGATGCCATGGTGACCAATTTTCATCTGCCCGGATCGACCCTCCTCATGCTCGTGGCGGCCTTCGCCGGTCGCGAACGCATCCTCGCGGCTTACGCCGAAGCCATGGCCCGCCGTTATCGCTTCTACAGTTATGGCGATGCGATGCTGCTCGAGTAGCACCTCGCCGCACCTTCGGGAGCGCGGTCGGGCCGTGGCCGTCATCGCGACATTATTACATTCGCTCGCTATCACTCCAATGGTCGGCCGCGGGCGCGACGCAAGAGTATTGACTGTCCATCCGCTCGCTGAGATAATTAATGGACGGTCTTATCAATTACTATTGCGTTCAGAGGATTGAACCATGGACATGGCCATCGAATCCCCAAGAGAGTCGGGCCTTTTTCTTAAGACCATCCTCGACAATATCACCTCCGCGATTTTTATCCTCGATGACGAATTGCGGGTTCAGTCAGTCAACAACGCCTTTCAAAACTTGTTCGAAAAACCCGCCGAATTGTTCCTCGACGAGCCATGCGGCAACGCCATCGGATGCGAGTTCGCGGTCATCGAGGGCAAGAGATGCGGTTCGACCAGTCAATGCAATCGTTGTGAATTGCGTAATTCCGTTTTGCGCACGCTGACCGAAAAGATCCCGGTTTCGGGCGCCCGCCTGACGCGCAACTTTTTAATCGACGGCGCGATGGCGCTGAAACATCTTCAATACTCCACGCGTTACATCGAGTATCAGGGCAAAAACATGGTGCTCATCATCATCGACGACGTTACGGAAACCGAAACCCAGAAACTCCGCCTTGAAGAACTCAACCAGACCAAGAATCGCTTCCTGGGGATCGCCGCCCATGATCTGCGCAATCCGTTGGGCGTTCTCAAAGGTTTCCTGGACCTTTTCGAGCACGGCGTGTTGGGCGAGCTCAACCCGCAACAGACCGAAGTCATCGGGCGCTTGAAAAGCACCAGCAACACGATGGTTGAATTGGTGGACAACCTGCTCGACTTGAGCGCCATCGAGGCCGGACGGGTCGAGTTGCGCCCGCGACGGATCGACCTGGCGGCCTATCTGCGCGATTGCCACGGCGGCAACGAACTGCTCGCGCGCGCCAAATCGATCGAACTACTGCTGGAAATGGAGGCGGGCCTGCCCGACGTTTGCATCGACCCGAGCCGCATTAGTCAGGTCATTAATAATCTTATCGCCAACGCGATCAAATTTTCGCATCCCGGCGGCCGGGTCCGCCTGGGGGCCCGGCGCGCGGACGACCGGGCAGATGAAAATT
>JAMCWS010000140.1 GCA_023480605.1 bacterium | reverse complement strand
GTGACGGACGAGGAAATGAAGCGCGTGAATCTGGAGCGCAGCAAGTTTCATGGGGACTGGAATTACACAATTCGACCTCAAGCGATATAGCATACTTGCTACCTTTATTTATTAACGTCTCCTTAGTTAAGCAAAGCAGAAATATTATTTCAAATGATAATCGTCTATTCGCGGCACATCCTGAGTTGGCGTCGCCACCCACCTTAGGGCACACATCCGGCAAACCGTCGCGGAGGGGCACAATGATTTTACTTGGGGATACATATTCATACACCAACGCCAAGGATGCGATGGTCACAGCGCTCCGCGTATTGGCAAAAGCCGATCGGACATTCCTTTTACGTTGTTCACAACACCTAAATGCGCAAGGTCGTAAACGTCATTATATCGCCCTTACCGAAGAAGAACTATATCCGGATCGCCCCGACTTGAGACATATGAATGAAAGACTTCTCGATGGATGGCTTGTCGCCACCAATGTTAATAATGGTATAAAGAAAACCATTATCCGCCTTGCCGCCGAGGTTGCAGGGATAACTTTCGGTAAAGATTTGGTCATTGAATTATGATCAATTCTATGACTTTTGTGATGAAATATTCAAAGCTCGCTTGACAACATACTTAAGTTTTATCCGATATAAAAATGTTTCACTTGGTGTATTCTGGCATGCACTAAAAAAGATATCCCGGATCGATCCTGAAATACTCGGCCAGGCGGCGGATGTGGGCTTTGCTGAGGTTGCGCTCGCCGTTGAGGACCCGGTAACCGAGCGACCGATCGCCCAACAGACGCCCCAGGTCGGATGGCGTCATGCCGCTTTCTTCGATCAGAAAGCGCAAATGCTCGATCGGCGTGCCGCCGGTTTTCAGGTCGCCGAACCGCCGCCGTTCGTAATCCGTTACCAGAAGTTTCAGCACTTCAGCCGCTTCTACCTCGGCCTTGCCGGCCTTTCCGGCGTCGAGGAGGCGTGCCAGGCGCATGAGTTCGTCGAGGGCTATTTCGTGCTCGGTGCGATTGCGGATCGGTCGCGGGGCCACCCGGGCCGCCCATACCGCTCGTCCGCGAGCCGATTCATCGTGTGGTGCTTCGATGGCCATATTGTTACACCTTTTTCTCATCGGCTTATATCGTAATACATTATGTCGAAATATCGATTGGATTGGCAAGACCACGTGTTCGTCTCCTCTACCCACTGCAATGGCATAAGCGTCTTGCCGACAGCCTGCCTTTCCGACCCACGGGCCGTTTAGTCTGGATTACCTCGGCCGGTTGGTGTTTAATCGCCGGAAACGACGCGAATCCGGCGCGGACCCGGGCGAAAGGGGCAGTCATGGCGGAGCGACGGAACGATAACGAAAATCAGGCCGGCTCGGCCGGCGCGCGGGCACTCACCCGGCGCGAATTTATCGGCGGGGCGCTCGCGGCCGGCGCGCTCGGCGCGCTGGGCGCGGGGGGCTGCGCGCCACTCGGGCGGTGGGGCGGCGCCAGGGCCGGCCGGCGGCCCAACCTGCTCTTCGTCTTCGACGACCAGCACGCCTGGGACATGCTCGGCTGCTACGGCAACGGGCAGGTCCAGACGCCCAACCTCGACCGCCTGGCCACGGAGGGCGTGCGTTTTAACCGCTGCATCTCCAACGCCTGCGTCTGCACGCCCTACCGCGGCATCCTGATGAGCGGCCAGCACCCGCTCTACAACGGCTGCCTGCTCAACGACCTGCGCATGCTGTCCAGCGCCGAGCGGGGCGGCGCGAAGACTTTCGGCGAGGCATTGCGCGACGCCGGTTACCACACCGGCTACATCGGCAAGTGGCACATCCTCGGCGGCGACCGCAACCGCAACGTCCCACGCGGCCCCTACCGCTACGGCTTCGACGAAGTCTTTTTCACCAACAACTGCACCACGGACTTCCGCCCCGGCCACTGCTACTACTGGAACGAAAAGAACGAAAAGGTTTTCTTCCAGGAATGGGAGCCATACGGCCAGGCCCGCCAGGCGATGGAGTTCATCGACGGCTGCGACGACGACCGACCCTTCGCGCTGTTCGTCTCGTGGCACCCGCCGCACGACCACGAACCGACCCGGCGCCAGCCCGATCCCAGGGGCATCCGCTACGACATTTATGACGCGCCCGACGACCTGATGGCCCTTTACGATCCGGCCAAAATCCGGCTGCGCCCCAGCGTGCCCGACGCCCCCGAGCGCCGCCTGCAATACCAGGGCTACATGGCCCAGTGCACCGGCATCGACCGCGCCTTCGGCTGGCTGATGGACAAACTGCGCGAGAAGGGATTCGAGAGGAACACGGTGGTCGTCTTCACTGCCGACCACGGCGACATGCTCGGCTCGTGCGGCCGCCCCTGGCCCAAGTGCTACCCCGAAGACGCGTCGACGCGCGTGCCGCTCATCATCCGCGCCCCGGACCTGGCCGCCGGCCGCGCCAGCGACCTGCTGGTTTCGACGCTGGACCTCATGCCGACCCTGCTGGGCTTGCTCGGTGTGTCCGTCCCGGAGACCTGCCAGGGCGCCGACCTGGCGGCGGCGATCCGCCGGGGGCGCGAGGACGCCATCGAGTCGGTGCCGCTCTTCATGCCGCAGAGCAATTGGCGCGGCATTTACACCCCGGATTATACTTACTCCTTCGACATCGATCCGGCGGGGGAATACAACCGCCTCTACGATCACCGCAAGGATCCGGACCAGTTGCGCAACTGCTTCGGCGCGCCCGAATATCGGGCCGTCCAGGAACGGCTGCACCAAATGACGCTGGCCTGGATGGAGCGGTTCGGCGACCGGCTGATCGACATCAGGAAAGTGCTCGAGATCTGCACCGTCGAAGGCCCCCACAATTACGACAAGAAGGGGATGAGCGGCGCCTTGCGCGGGCGGCCGGTGGATCTGCTCAAGGGCATCCAGGGCGTGGTGTAGTGGGCGGGGCGCCGCGCGCAGCGGTCGTGGCGGGCGCGCCGGACGCCGGCCGGGCCAGCACGTCAGCCAGCCACTGGCGCAGGCGGCGGCGCTCGGGGATGTCGCGCAGCACCCAGGCGTCGGTGTGCGTCGCGTAGGGCAGCACCTGGAAGGTGAAGTCGCCCGGCACGCCCTGGCGCGCGAGGTAGGCGCGGATGTCGTCGACCTTGAGCTCCTGGCTGACGAAGACCGGCCGGCCGCGCAGACGCTCGAGGCGCACGCGCGCCGCGGCGGCGGCGGCGCCGGGGTAGGGCCAGTTTTCGCGCACGCCGTCGTAGTGGCTGTGGGGGATGAAGGCGCGCCAGAGCGCGGCGATCGCGTCGTCGTGCAGGCCGATGTAATTGCACGCGATGGCCCCGCGCGAAAAGCCCGTCAGGATGAGGGCCGCGGGATCGCCGCCCCAGTCGGCGCAGACTTCGGCGACGGCCGCGCGGCAATAGGCCACCGTCGCGTCGACATCGCCCCACCAGGTCGCCTCGTTGCGCTTTTCCTTGAGGTTCACGTAAGGCATGCAGACCCAGATGAAGCCGCGGCCGCCCGAGATGCCGTAGCCCAGGCGGCTGTTTTCGACTGTCCCGGGCTGGTCGCGCCATTTGTTGCCGGCATATTCGACGATCACGGGCCAGCGCCGGCCGCGCCGCCAGTCCGTCGGCAGATAGAGCAGGTGGTGGATCTGCGTATCGGCGTATTCG
>JAMCWS010000344.1:3174-3666 GCA_023480605.1 bacterium | reverse complement strand
CGGGGGCCTCGATGGGCCGGAGAAGATCGCTCAGCAGGCGGATCTCCAGCCGGTGGCGGCCGGCGGCGGCGCGCATGTTGAGTCGACGCGTGGCCCACTGGCCGTCGGCGTCGTAATACGACAGCATTCCGGCGGCGGCGCCGTCCAGATCCACTTCGTAGAGCGCGGCCGTCCCGCGGGCGTTGAGTGCCGTCATTTCCATCGTGCACGGCCCGCTCGTGGGGAAGTCGACATCATAGACCAGCGCGCCGTTGCAGTCCTGAATGACGGCTTCGCGTCCCTCGATTTCGGCGGCCCAGGGCTGCGCCGCGCCGCGTCGGGGCAGGCATTCGAGCGGACTCAGCTCGAACGGCCAACTCGCGGGCGGCTGGGGTTGGTTGACCCGGTAAACCGTCACCGGCTGGCCGATCCACGATCCCCAACGCGCCGCCGGTCGTGCGAAAACCTTCAGCCAGGGCTGGAATCCCGGCGGGTCATCGCGATCCCACTCAT
>JAMCWS010000344.1:0-3164 GCA_023480605.1 bacterium | reverse complement strand
AATCGATGAACCACACGCGCCCGTAGCGGCGCGCCAGGGCTCGCAACTGCCCCCGCAACAGGTGACCGTCGTCGCGATACTGCCAAGGGACGCCACGATACTGGTCGGGCGGCATCTTGTCCATGTTCCAATAGAGCCAGACGGGTATGGTCGAATGACCGTAAGTCGCGACGCAGTCGCCCGGCCGCAGGCGGTCGCCGACCCAGCGCACCGCGGCCTTCTCGTTGATCTTGCCCAGGGCGAAGTATTGTCCGAGCGCCCAGAGGGTGAACGCCCCCGCGAGCAGCGCAGGCAGGGCCACCCCCGCCGCGCGCGCCCGATGCTCCCGCATGCCGCGGTCTTCAAGCCATCGCCCGAGCAGTCCACTGAGCGCATCCAGACCCGCCGCGGCGAAGACCGCGCAGAACGGAAAGATGAAGAAAATATATTTGGTTTCGTAAACATGGCCGGTGTCGTAAGCCTGGCCCAGAAGAAGACCCCCGGCGACGACGACCAGTCCGAAGACGGCGTCGCGCCGCCAGCGGGCCAATCCCAGAGCGACTCCGGCGGCCGCGACCGCCACGAAAAGCCAGGCATAGATCCCCCCGGGGCTGAGTCCCGGACGGAATTGTGCGCCGTAATATTGGATATGCTCGGCCCAGAAAGGCCATTCCATGCGGGCCAGCAACCGGGCCGGGCTCCAGGCGAACCGGCTGAGCAGGCTTGCGTAACGGCCGAATTCGGCCACACCCGCCGCGCCCATCGCAACCAGGACGACCAGTCGCCCCGCGCTGGCGGGCGCGAACCGCCGTCCTCCCATCGCCGCGCGGCGCCAGGGATGTAGTTTTTCGACGCACAGGCGCCGCCCCGCCGGACTCAGCGCCCCCGCCCCCGTCAGCCAGCCCAGATGCAGCACCATGTAAGCCAATTGCGTCGGCTGCATAAAGACGGCCGCGGCATCGGCCGCCAACGCCCCCAGCAGCCAGCCCAGCCGCCCCGAGGCGAACAGGCGGATCGTCATCAACCAAGAGGCGGCCGTCAGCGCGAACATCGGCATGTAGAAGCGCGCTTCCTGCGAATAGAACACGTGAAAGGCGTTGAGAACCACCAACCCCGCCGCCCAGCGACCGGTGGCGCATCCGGCCAGCCGCCGCCCGATGGCGTAGACCAAGGCGATGCCGGCCACGCCGCACAGCGCCGGGAACAGACGCAGCGAGACGTCAGGCGGCAGCGGCAGGGCGAAAAAAAGCCGCTCGATGGCGAAGAATCCCACATGGGGCAGGTTGGGCGTCAGGCGCTGTTGTTCGGCGATGTAGAGCGTGCGGATTTCGTCGAACCACATGCTTTGCCAACTGAGGGTTGCGAGCCGTACGGCCGCCCCCAGCGCGAGGAAAAACCACAACACGCGGTCGCCCTGCTTCGTAACCGGCCATGAAACACGAGGCGACCGGCTGCCACGGCCCGGTTCCGAACTTGGATGCGACCGATCGGCTCCGCCGATGGAGACGGGCGGCTCGGGTGACGGCGGACCATGGAATTTTGGTTTCATGGACATGGGCGTTTGGGCGAAACGGCAAAAACGAACGAGATTCCTAAAAACATTAACGATTACGATAACGATAACGATTACGATTGCGATTACGATAACGAATATATCGAGCTTAACCTGTTGCCTCCGGTCTTCAGCCTCCAGTCTCTCACGGAATTTCCAATTCCTGGCCGTCATAAAGCAGGCGCGCCCACTCGGGCAGTTCGCGGTTGGTTTGTTCGTGATCCATCTCGTCGGCGATATGCGTAAAATATACATGGCGCGCGCCGACGCGCCGGGCGACTTCGAGCGACTGCTCCAGGCTGAAATGAGTCGGGTGCGGCCGCCGTCGCAGCGCCGTCAGGATAAGCACCTCCAACCCCTCGAGCAGCGTCAGCGAGCTTTCGGGGATCCAACTGCAATCAGTGACGTAGGCCAGCCGCCCCAGCCGGAAGCCCAGGATGGGCAGCTTGCCATGCATGACTTCGATCGGCTGGATTTCGATCTCTTTGACCGTGAACGGCTCGCCCGGCTCCACCATCATCGGGTCGAGATCCGGAATGCCGCCGCCGCGCTGCAACGGATTGAAGCAATAGGGGAAGCGCTGACTGAGGTCGTCGAGGAAATAGCGGGTCGAGTAAACCGGAATCGCCTCGTGCTGGATGTAGTTGTAACTGCGCAGGTCGTCCAGGCCATTGACGTGGTCCGAGTGCGTGTGGGTCAGCAGTAGGGCGTCGATGCGTGGCATTGGCCAGCGCAACATCTGGGCGCGGAAGTCGATCGAGCAGTCCACCAGAAAATGGCGGCCTTCGGCCTCGATCGACACGCTCGAACGCAGCCGTTTGTTGCGCGGATCGTCGGACAGACAGACCGGGCAGCGGCAGCCGATGACGGGCACGCCCATCGACGTGCCCGAACCGAGCACGCGGACGCGCAGGCGGGGATGGGACACGGTATCCATCAGGCGGGGTCGTCCGCGTGGCCGGCGCCGATCTCTCCCAGCGCCTGGTCGATGTTGCGCCGCAGACGCGCCAGGTAGGAATCCTCGTCGAGAAGCGCACGGATGCGATCGAGCAGCCGCTCCGCGGGTTCCGATCCGCCCGCCGCCACGGGTCCGGGGCCGGCCCCGGCGGCGTCCCACTGGTCGGCGAGGCGCTGGAGGCGCGCGTCGACATCGGCCTGTTTTTGGTCCAGTTCGGCGCCGATGGCGCGCACCCGTTCGCGCGCCGCTTCGCGCCGCTGGGGCGGGGCGTCCTCGGGCAGATCGGCCAGCTCCTCGGTGGCTTCCTGAAGCTCGAAGACCGTCATCAGAAGCGACTTGGGCGTATCCTGGCGCGCCTGGTCGCGGCTCTTGTGGCGATGGAGCTCCAGCAGGTAGCGCGCCCGGCCCTTCATCGTCCTCAGGGCGTGATAGGCCTGGTTGATGGCGGCGAATCGCTCCAGGCTGATATCGCGTTCCGGATCGCTTTTCTGTTGAAAGAAGTCGGGATGCAACTGGCGCGAAAGCGTGTGGTAACGCCGCTCCAGTTCGGCGCCGTCCAGGTTGAGGCGCACGGGCAACTCCAGCAGTTCGAAGAAATTCAACTCGGTCGGCAGCGGCTGAACTTTGGCGCAGTCGGGGCAGAAGAGCTCGCTGTGGATCGTGTGGCGGCAGGCC
>JAMCWS010000193.1:17736-18291 GCA_023480605.1 bacterium | reverse complement strand
GGTGGTGGTCTTGATCCAGCCGAAAATCTGATCGAGTTGGGCGGCCTTTTCACCGGCGTCGAAGAGGTCGGGGTGGGCGCGGGCGTAATCGGCCTTGCGCCGACAGAGATAATTGCCACGGCCCTTGAGGAGCGCCGCCTCGAACTTGAGCCCCCCCAGGCGGTGCAGGAGGGGCAGGTCTTTTTCGATGAGCTGCTCCTGAAGGTTGATGGTGCCGGTGGCGATGACGACCTTCTCCTCATTGCGCAGCGCCCAGGCGATGGAAGGCAGCAGGTAGGCCATCGACTTGCCGGTGCCCGTGCCGGCCTCGATGACGGCGATGCTGTCGGTGTTGAAGGCCTCGCCGACGGCCCCGAGCATGGCGATCTGCTGGGGACGCTCCTCGTAGGCGGGGATGCCGTCGGCCAGGCGCCCGCCCGGACGCAGCCAGCCCTCGAGTTTGCGCAGATCGAGCGGTTTGCGGCCGGCGGGCCGGAAGGCTTTGACGACCACGCGCACTTCGGTCAGATCGTTATTGACGATATAAGAGCCGATGCCGCGGCCGCCCAGTTCGCT
>JAMCWS010000193.1:16940-17726 GCA_023480605.1 bacterium | reverse complement strand
TGGAATCGCCTTGCTGGGTTGTGGGCCTCGTCCGTGAGAGTTTCCGTACTTTGTCAGGGGATAAAGGCGAAGTCTAGCGACATGGGTCAATGATTGGGTGATTGGGCTGCTGACGGCGATGTCGGCGTCGGAGGGATCGAGTGCGCCGGAGGGGTGATTGTGGATGACGACGTCGCCGGGGCGGGCGTATTGCATGAGGGCGGGAACGGCGCGCCGGTTGCCGAAGGCATAGGACTCGGCCTTCGCGACGGTGAGGCGGGCGTTGAGGCGGCCGATGAAGTAGACTTCCGCGCCGCCGACGGCGGCGATATCGCCAGCCATCGCCTCGCGGCAGGGGCGCGCGATGAGCCGGTCCAGACGCGCGGCAGGGGCGCTCACGGCCGGCTCGCCGGCGGGCAAATCGTCGCCGGTGCGACCGGGGAGGCCGCCGTCACGAGGGCAGCCGTCGTCGTTGCGGTGGGGGGGATTGTGATGGGCGGCCGGCACCATGGAAAACCTGCGTGAAGCGGACGGAATCGTGATCGGCCTCCGGGGCGGCGCTATCGAAGCACCCCAGCCTAACATGGCGCCGGGTGCGATGACCACCCGAAAAGGGCAAAAGAAAAACGAAATTGGCAAAAGCGGGGCCCATTGGGCTTCGGTGCGGCGTTTAAATCCGTTCGCGCACAGGGGCGGGAACGGGCGCCTCGAGCGCCGCGGAGGCCGCGGGAGCCGTATGGTTGTTGTTGCGGCCGCGACTGAAGAGCGTGTTGTAGACGGCGTTGATGTTCATCGCTTCGGGCCTCA
>JAMCWS010000193.1:0-16930 GCA_023480605.1 bacterium | reverse complement strand
GCTGATGGTTCGCAGCGGATAATCGGTGACCATGTGATAGAGGACGAGGTGGGTGGCGGCGGCCTCGCCGTCGGGCAAGCGGCGGATGAGGGGCCAGCCGATTCCGATCATGACAATGATGAGCGCGTAAAAGAAGGTGAAATTGATCAGTCGCACCGGCCCGATCATCGTGTTCAGCCCGCCGCAATACTTGAGAAAAAAGCCCCAGGCGACGGGGGCGAAGGCGTTGCCCAAACTGGTGACAACCGAATACAGGGTCAGCGCCATGACGGGCCGGTCCTTGGGGGCGTTGTTAAGCGTGTAGCGAAGTATGGCGACGGTCCATCCGGTGATGCCGACGCCGAACAACACGTAAAGTCCCAGGATACCGGTGAGCAGACCCGCCGACCGGGCGGGGCCCAACACCAGCGCGGCCAGACCGAGCCACCCCGCCACCGAAGCCATGATGAGGCCCGAAGCGATGAACATCACCGGGCGGGACCCGAAGCGATCGGTCAGAATACCCCAACCCCATGCCGTGCCCACGGCGCCCAGCGTGTAGGAACTGCTCATGTAGAGGATCAGGCCCTCGTGGATCCTGAGGACGTCGCGCATGAAGACGATCGTGAACGCGCTCCAAGCCCCGATGGTCAGGGCCATCCAGACGTTGAGACGGATAAGGCGGCGAAAGGGGCGGTTCCGCCAGACGCGACCCATCCAGGTCATCGGCGGTTCGATAAGCGGCTTGCCCTTGCGCGGGGGCGGCGTGTCGATGCGGCGGAGGAAATAAATGCTGATCCAGCCGGAGGTGAAAGACAACAGGAAAGCTCCGGCGAATTGGAGTTCGCCGGGCCGCTCGCCCAGCAGCCAGCCGCAGAAAAACAGGGCAAAGGCCGAACTGATGTTGATGGCCAATTGTTCGGCCGAGAGGTAGCGGCCGCGCCAGTCGCGGGGCACCAGCCAGGTGATCCACGGCATCCAACTCGCCGTGGCCAGGCCGCGCAGGGTGTTGAAAACCAGCATCAATACGAAGAGGATTTCGAGGGCGGTTTTCGGACCGACGAGGCCCAGGTAAACGAGAACCGGCAGCAGCGTCGTCATCCCGACCACGGTGTTACGGCCCGACCAGCCCATCAGCATCACGCGGCGGAAGCCAATGTATTCGGCGCGGGGGGCCATGTAAAGCTGAAGCGTGGTCAGGAGGGGCACGAGCGCCGTCACGCAGCCGATGTAGATTTCCGATCCGCCCCAGTGGCGCGCCATGAGAATCAGCGGGGCGGTCAGCGCGATCTGGTAGTTGACGGCGTTGAAGATGCCGAAACCCAGCGTGTAACGGCTGGCCGGGACGGCCTGCCAGAGACTTCGGGGATGGTGCGGGTGACACGAAACCGGCGAATCCATGAATGCACGCCTCAAGCGCTGCCGGCCGGATGGCCTCAAACCCCGTATTCAACCACACCGGCGGCGGAAAAGCGATATGCAAATCTACAGAGGTGAAAGGCGAAAGGCGTCACCGGAAGGGCCGCGATGCGTCATGTTGATTATGACCTTGAGGAAGTATCGAATACGAGCATGAGCACGAGATAATATTTATGACGATATACGTTTGACGGACCACTGGAGCGGGTGGGAGGCGCCGGTCAGGGCAATCCCTGAATGGCGGGATTAAGCTTGCGGCGATACTCGGTGGGCGGCAGACCGGTCAGTTCGCGGAAAACGGTCGAAAATCGGACCAGGCTGTTGAATCCGCACAGTCGGGCGATGGCTCCCACCGGCTGGCGGCCGTCGGCCAGGAGCCGTTTGGCGTATTCAATCCGCTGGCGGCGAATCTCCATGAGCGGGGTGCGGCGCAGCGTGTCCTTGAAGCGCTGTTCGAGCGTCGTGCGCGAGACCCCGGTCAGGCGCACCAGGTTGCCGACGCGGAAAGCCTCGCCACGGTGTTCGGTCATGAACCGCAACGCCTGGGCGACGACAGGATCGTCGACCTTATGGATGTCGGTGGATTGGCGCACGGCGATGTCGATCGGCGGAAAGCGGCGCACCAGGGCGCCCGGATGACGGCCCTTCATCCACTGGTCGAGCAGGCGGGCGGACTCAAATCCGATTTCGGCGAAGGGAATCTGGATGCTCGAGAGGGGCGGGTGAGCCACCTGGCAGATCAGGCTGTCGTCGTCGGCCCCCAGGACGGCCAGGTCTTCGGGCACGCGAATGCGCAATTGCAGGCAAAGTTCGAGAAGGCCGTAGGCGACGGCGTCGCAGGCGGCGAAGACCGCGCAGGGCTTGGGCAACGCCAGCAGCCACCGGCGGACGGCCTCGGGCTTGTCGACGCCGTAAAGCGTCAGCAGGCCCTGGAAGGTGTTGGCGAGCCAGGCGTGACACGAACGGCCGGCCTCGGCGAGTCGCCGTCGATAGCCGTCGTGACGGGCCACGAACACGGGCCGGTCCTCGTAGCCGACGAAGGCGTAATGCAGGAAATTACGTTCGAGGAAATGCTCGGCGCCCAGGCGGCCGATGGCTTCGTTGTCGGGCACCAGCATGGGGCAATCCACGGCCTTTTCCGTGGAGGTGTAGATGACGGGCAACTTGCGCGGGAGCGCCCGTGCGAGCGTGGCGGGCCGGACGCCGTGGACGACCAGCGCATCGGGATTCATCTCGCTGATTTGCGCCTTGAGCGCGCCCTCGGGCAGGCTGGTGGGGCGCACGCGCACCAGCCATGGGCCGGCCCCGGCGCTGTAGGCGACGAAACCCCGGATGATCTGGCGCGCGTAATGCGCTTCGGCGTTGTTGAGGATGAGCACGCGCTTCATGGAGCCGACCACCCCGACTTTGAAATTGATTAACTATCTACGGAAAAGACAATGGGATCAAGGGCGAGTTGGGGCGAGGAGGCGGGTGCATCCCACATCGGTTGCTCAACCGCGTATATCGCGTATAGGTAGTGCGACGCCATCAGGGGTGGGTGCCATGGGATACCCGGGGAGGCGGCTTCCGTGCCGGCTCTCCATGGCTGGAAAAGGCCCAGCACGGCGGAACCGCAGCCAAAATGTCGGAAATCCCGTTTAGAGTTCAAGCTTCCGCTTGATATCTGAAACATCGCTGCACAAAGAACCACGAAGGACACACGCAGGGCCACGAAGAAGATAACGGGCGCTATTGAGTTCACTTGTCTTCCGCACGAAATCCTCGCCGGAAAACGTAAGATTGGCCCATCGTCTTACGGCATGCTGCGATTGGAACGGAACAAGTCGCCACGGAGGCCGGCTCTTCGAGAATGAGTCCAACCTTATATCAATTAACCCGACGATGCGCGAGCGGGCGGGGGCGGGCGGCACGATTTATGTTCCGTCCGTGCCTCGCCATTGGTTATTCTTAGGTTGCCGTTTCGGCGCGCATTATATACTACGGGCAGTGAGGCCACCACAAGGGGATATCCGAGCCGGATACGGACAAGGGGCGGCACGATGAGATCGACTCCGTATTCAGTGCGGGCATTGGCCATCGTGGGATTAGTCGTTGTGGCGTTCGCGCCAGGGGCGCCGGCGCAGAAGCGCAACTGGTATTTCGACACCGACGGCAACACCGAAGGCTGGGGGGCGGCGCGCCACAACATCACCGCCCCCACAACCGCCGGCGGCGCGCTCAATTTCACGATCACCGGCACCGATCCTTATATCTACTCGCCCGGCGCGCTGAACATATCGGCCAGCCAATACCAGTTCATCAAGCTGGTCATGAAAACCGATTTCGCCAATCAGACGGGGCAGATTTACTGGGGCACGTCCGCCTCGCCCGTCTTCGCCGAAGACAAGGTCGCCTATTTCAGCATCAAGCAAGCCGGTTCGTTTCAGACATATTACATCGAGATGGACACCCAGCCGAACTGGACGGGCACGCTGCTCCAGTTCCGGATCGACCCGGGCAACGGCCCCACGGGCCAGGTCTGGATCGACGAAGTTTTGGTCATTTCGGCGGCCGAGATGCCGCCCCGGGCCGACATCCTCTCGTTCACGTATCCCGACAGCCTGCTGCTGACGGCGGGCCATCCGGCGACGCTCGCGGCCCGCGTCAAGAACACCGGCAAGAATGTCATACAGAACCTGGACGCGACGTTACAGTTGCCCGCCGGGGTGACGCTGCTTTCGGGCACGGCCGTGACGACTATCCCTTCGCTGGCGATGGGCGAAGAGGCGGCGCTCAGTTGGAGCATCCAATGCTCAGGGCCGCTCGTTGCCGAGGGGAGCCTGACGGCCAGCGTCGGCGGGCTGACCCTGGCCGCCAAAAAAACGCCCCTGTTCGGCGTCAGCCAGGAGTTGGAAGTCGTGCCCGGGGCGCCCACCGGCCTGCAATCGATCGACGACCCACGCTACATCGCCCTGCAAAACAACCTGGTCCGCCTGCTGATCCAGAAGGAGACCAATCCGGCGACCACCTACGGGCCGATCCACTACGAATACTGGCGCGAAGGCGCCTGGCACCGGATCGCCACGTGCCCGGCGTTCAGTTCGATGATCTACGACGGGACGGGCCTGCACGGATCCTATCTTTCGCTGGAGCCGGGCGCCTGGCAAGTCGAAAGCCAGACGGCGGACCTTATCCGCCTGCGTTTCAGCGGCGCCAAAACGGACTCCGAAGATCGAACGTTCAATTACGAGTACCGGATCGCCCTAGGGGCCAATTCGGCCCAGGCCGACTTCGCGTGGCGCCTCTCGGCCGACGCCGCCTTCGGCCTCGGTCGCTTCGATGGGCCGATCTTCTACTGCGGCGGCGAGCCGGCGCTGACCCGCGACGAAGCGATTTTCCCGGGGTTGGAATTTCTCGAAGCGAACGAGCAGTCTTCATCGGACGATTTCAATCACACCGACCATCACCTGCGCTACATTCCCCATCCCTACAAAATCACCCAGCCCTACATCGCGCTGCGTTTCGGCGACGTGCTGCTGACCGGCCTGTGGGACATCAACCAGGCGTGGAACGGGGCGGGGGCCAAACTGCCGCTGGCGTTTTTCGCCTCGCCCGACACCTTCTACGGCCGTCCGCAGAGCCACTTCATGGGTCTTTTCCTGCCGGGTTACAGTGCGGGTTTCGTCGAGAACGCGCGGGAAGCGGGGACGCCCCAGCCGGTCGGCGCCGGCGAAAACCTGAATCTGACCTTTTCGTTGTGGCTCAAAACCGGCGCCGCCTCGGCGCTGGAGGCGACCCAGTATTACTTCGCCCAGAACGGCACGCCCGAGCCGGATCCGTATCCCTTCGGCGGCATTCAGGGCTGCCTCAAGACCGCCATGGAAGCCTTCATGGATTCGCTGTGGGTGCCGGCGACGCAGGAGTGGAACACTTCGCTGGGCCTCATCATGAGCACGGGCCGCGATCCCTCATTCACGGCCGCGCTCTGGCGGACTTCGCAGATCGTCGACGACCCCATCCTGGCGGCGCAATATTATGACCGCGCCACCAGCGTCTGGGAATTGCCGGACACGCCGCGCCAAGGGCCGATGCTTTCCTACCTGTCGGGGGCGCCGAGCAGTTACGTCATCGGCCAGCGCGCCTGGGCCGATGTCGTCCTGCCCCAGCGAACGAGCGAAGGGCTGTGGGTCTTCGACAACGACACGACGCACTCCGAACTGACCGAGACGAAGGACTGGCACGAGATCGGCCCCGACAACGCGTCGGAGCTGGGATCCTCGACGCCCCAGGTGCTGCGCCTGATGGAATATGCCCTGGCCAGCGGCGACCAGGACATCGTCGAGGCGCTGGAGCCGACCCTGCAGGCGATGAAGCGCTTCAAGGTGCCGCGCGGCGTTTCGATCTGGGAGATCCCGCTGCGCACGCCGGAGACCGTCGCCGCCTCCGACGCGACGGAGATTTACACAATCGCCTATCGCTTGACCGGCCGCGAGGAATATCGCGACCTGGCGCGCTACTGGGCTCTTTCGCAACTCAACTTCGTCTTCACCTGGGAGTTGCCGCAATACCCCTTCATGCTCTACGACACGATCCCCGTTTACGGGGCGACGTGGTACACCGGCTCGTGGCACGGGCGGCCGGTGCAATGGCAGGGGATCGAGATGGCGCATTCGTTGCTGACGATCGCCCAAATCGATGACACGCTGGATTGGCGCAAGATCGCGCGCGGCCTGCTGACCTCCGGGTGCTTGCAATTCCGTCTCGAGCCCGGCTGGCACGGCCTGTTTCCCGACAGTTGGGACTTGATGAACGGCACCTTCTCGACTTTCCTGCTCTCGCCCGGCCGGATCGCCGCCGGGTTGAGCGACCTTTTGGGTTACCCGCTCACCCAGACGACGATCGTGCCGACCGGCGAGGGCGACATCCACATTTCGGCCCTGGGCGAGGTGCTGAACGCAACCGTGACGCCCCAAGGGAGCGGCTGGCGCCTGTCGTTCGACCTGCGCCACACGCCGCGCCAGCGCATTTTCACGCTTGTCAGCGGCCCGGCCCAGCCGACGGCCGTCCTGCGCAAGGGGATCGCGCTGCCCATCGCCGCGTCGCTCTATTACACGAATCCCGAAGGCTACCGGTTCGTCAGCCCCGCCCTGACCGAGATCGCCAGCGACTTCGCCGACGGCGACACGGTCCATTACGACCTGGACTACTTTACGCTCGTGCGCAACCGCGCCAGGCTTGCCGCGACGACCAACCTGCCGACGCTCTTCGACACCGATACGGACTTCGAAGGCTGGCTGATGGCCCACCACCTGACGAATTACAACGTGCGCAGCGGGGCGCTTGGCTTCCTCACCAACGGCAACGACCCGTATTTTCAGACATCGTCGCTGGCCATGCCGGACCAATTCGACCACGTCCTTCTGCGAATGAAAATCAGCGCCGGCAGCGGCGCTCAGTTCTTCTGGCACCACGCGCTGGACCCGGTGTTCACCGCGGCCAAGCAGATGGTTTTTACCGCAACGCCCGACGGACAATACCACACTTATCAGATCCACACCGGCATCCACACCGAGTGGGCCGGCAAGACGATCACCGGCCTGCGAATCGACCCCAACAGCGTCTCGGGATCCAGTGGCGCGGTCGATTGGTTCACGCTTGGCAATCTGAGCGACTACGACGGCGACGCCATGCCCGACGCCTGGGAAGGCCGGTACGGACTGAACGACCAAGACCCCGAGGACGGGGCGGCCGATGCCGACGCCGACGGTCTGACGAACGCCCAGGAATACCTCCATCGCACGCATCCCGGCCGCCCCGACAGCGACTTCGACGGTTACACCGACGCCGACGAATTGCGGCTGGGTTCCGATCCGACCGACATCGCCAGCAAGCCGGCGGCCATCGCGAATCCGGTCTGGTCGTTGAACTTCGCCGGCGGGGCGACGCATGGCTGGACGGGCGGGGTTGCGCCGCCGGCCGGCATGAGCGAGGCGACGACCGCCGCCGGGGCCGTCGGTCTGGAAGTGCAGTCGGTCAATAACAACTGCGCCGGCGGCTGGACCTCGCCGGCGACACTCGTCGTCAGCCCCCGGGTTGTTTACGTGGTCGAAGCGGTCGTCGCGGGGCAGGCCATTGCGCCCAGCGCCGTGCCGCGCCTGGTGTTGCGCGCCCTGGCCGAGGACGGTTCGTTCGACGCGGCTTACGAAGTCGCGAGCGACACGGTGAACAACTACGCCCCACCCGCCGACGGTCGGCGATATTACTTTGCATTCCAACCCGTCGAGGGGACGCGCCGCTGCCGGCTCCGCTTCGAACTGTGGAACACCGACCCGGCGGACGATCCTTATGGATACCTGATTTTAAAAAGCCTCGACGTGCGCGCGTATCCGGAATCGATCTTCGACCCGGCCTACCCGGTCGTCCTTTACGATTTTCGTTCCAGCCAGAAGAACTGGACCTGGGCCGGCACGGCGGCGGGATTCACCGAGCCGATGCACGAATACCAGAAGGGCCTGATTATCCAGGCGACCAACAACACCAGCAATTTCGGCTCATGGACCAAGGTGGAGGACGGCCTGATCATCGACGCGGGGGGCTTTTACCAGGCTGACTTCGCGGTCGCCACGAACGCGGCCGACGGCGCCGAGTCGCCCAGCCCCGGCGTCGGTTTGACTTCGCCCGCTCCGTCCACGCGGGCCACACTGCGCCTTAACAGCACTCGCACCGACTGGCCGATGCAGCCGGCCCATAACGAGCGCCTGCGTGTTTTCCTTTACGCTCCGGCGAGCCTCGACGGCACCGACCGCCTGACCGCCAACTTCGATCTCTACAACACCGATTCGAACGACCGGCCCGACGCCTCGCTTAGTCTGACGAGCTTCAGCCTTGGGCCGACAATCATCCCCGCCGACGCGCGTCCGGAACCGGCGCCGCTGGTCGTGCCGGCTTCGCTGGGTTCAATCGTGTGGGCCGACTTCGCCCACGCCGGCCCCTGGTGGGGAACCCAAGCCAATCCCTTCAACATGATCGGTGAGGCGGTCGCCACCGTCCCCGCGGCCGGCATCATCCGCATCAAGGGCGACACCGCCCTGAATCCCCCCCCCGACCACCCGCGCATCACCAAGGCGATGCGGCTCGAAGCCGTGGGCGGACCGGTGCGGATTGGGCAGTGAAGAGACGGCCAGCAAATTACAAATTATGATTTTGAGATTACAGATGAAATACTGGAATTTATAAGTAAGTAATTTATACTATATTCCAATTGTAATCAGTAATTCCCTCACATGCCTCCGTGCCGGCCATTGCAGTGAGCGGAGGCGAGCATATGGCCGAGGAGCACGGGGAAGCCGATGCCGATAGCGGCGGCGGCCTGGGGCAGCAGGCTGGTGGCCGTCATTCCGGGGATGGTGTTGATCTCGAGGATGACGGGATCGTCGGGATCGGCGATGAAGTCGACGCGCGAGAAGCCGCGGCAACCGCAGGCCAGGTGCGCCGCGCGCGCCAAGGTCTGGATGCGGGTGGCCAGGGCGGGATCGATCTGCGCCGGGGTCACTTCGCGGCTCAGGCCCGGTTGATACTTGGCCTCGTAGTCGAAGAAACGGCCCTCGGGGGGGATAATTTCGGTTACGGGCAGGGCGACGAGACGGCCGTCGCATTCGAGCATGCCGCAAGTCAGCTCGCGCCCGGCGACGAAGTGCTCCGCCATGACTTCATCATCCACTGCGAATGCGCATTCGAGAGCCGGACGCAACTGCTCGCGCGCGCGCACGATCGTGACGCCCACGCTGGAGCCTCCCTCGGCGGGCTTCACGACGCAAGGTAGGCCGACCAGTTCGAGGATGCGCTCGGCCCCGCCCATCTCCGACCCCGCGCGCACGAGGATCGAGCGGGCGATAGGCAGGCCGGCGGCGTTGAGCACCGCCTGGCAGCGCGGCTTGTTGAGCACGAGCGCCGAGGCCGCCGCCCCCGAACCGGTGTAGGGGATGCCGGCCAGGTCCAGAGCCCCCTGGAGGCGGCCGTCCTCGCCGCCGATGCCGTGGAGGATAAGGAGCGCCGCGTCGGGACTTTCGTCGGCGAGCCGGCCGATGCCGCGGGCAAAAGACTCGACCACGGCGCCGTGGCGTTCCGGATAAGCTTCCCACTGTTCGGCGGCGAGGATTTCGGCCTCGCGGGGGAGGGCGCCGTCGGCCGGCCGCGTCCAGATCCAACGGCCTTCGCGGCTGATGTAGAGGGGCCGGACGGTCAGGGGAACGGTTTGCGCCAGCAGCCGCAGTCCCTCGGCCACTTTCGATGCCGAGAGAATCGAAATTTCATGCTCGGGCGACGCCCCGCCGAAGACGAGGACGATTTTACGGGGAGGATCGGCTAGATGATTGGGACACATGGCATTCCAGGTTCTTTTGATTCGTGACATCGACGCCCATGGCGACGATATGGCACAATGATTCACACAACAGCGACCCGGTTGCAAGGATGGATTCCGTCCGGTTTTGTCGGAACTTCAGGGATATTGCGCAGGATTCGGTGCGGACCTGAGAGTTACGGAAGGACGATGCAGCCGTAGCCCCGGAGGCCAGTCCGGGGGATGGAGACCAATTCGCGCCATAACCCCGGAGGGACGACACGAAGGAATGGCTATCATGAACATCAAACATGAGATGCTCCCGTTTTCCTCTTTGTGGCGCTTCGTGTGTTCTTCGTGGTTCTTTGTGTAGCGCTATCTTTATGGGTAACAAGCTGAAGCTTGAACTCCAAACGGGATTCCGGACATTTTAGTTGCGGCTCCGCCGCGCTGAGCGAAGTCGCGAGTTTTCCATTTCGTCGCGGGGATTCCATTGCACTCGCGCGCCGTCCGTGTTAAGTCTGGCGCATATCGATCGAGCCAAAGGAGAAACACCCATGAACCGGGCCTTGCTCTTTGCCTGCGCCACCCTTGCCGTGATGGCCGATCCCCAGCATACGGCAAATGCCGGCGGCGGCGAGCCTTCCGCCAGCCGCCGCGGGTCGGATGTGGACGGCGGCCCATGGCAGCTCTGCATGAAGACTTATACTTTCCACCTGCGCAAGATGACCTTTTACGAATCGATCGACCAGACGGCGGCCTGGGGACTCAAGGCGGTCGAGGCGTTCCCGGGACAGAAAATCGGCGGCGACCTCAGCGGTACGATGGATTTCCACATGAACGAGGCCACGCGCGACAAGGTGCGGGCCAAGCTGCGGAACGCCGGCGTGGCGATGGTCGGCTACGGCGTCGCCCGGCCCAAGACCGACGACGATTGCCGCCGGTTGTTCGAATTCGCCGGCGAGATGGGTGTGCGATTCCTCGTCATGGAGCCCGAGGCGCCGCAGCTTGATCTCCTGGAGAAAATGGCGGATGAGACCGGAATCGAAATCGCGATTCACAATCATCCGCAACCGTCGGTCTACTGGAATCCCGAGACGGTGCTGACGGCGGTCAAGGGGCGCAGCCGGCGCCTGGGCGCCTGCGCCGACACCGGCCATTGGGTGCGCTCGGGCCTGGACCCGGTGGATTGCCTGCGCGAGCTCGAGGGGCACATCGTCATGCTTCACTTCAAGGACTTGGACGCGAGGTCGGCCGCGGCGCGCGACACGGCATGGGGCCAGGGCGCCTGCGACGCGGCCGGTATGATGGCCGAACTGCGCCGCCAGGGCTTCCGCGGCTGGTTCTCGATCGAATACGAAAACGCCGACGACGCCATGGAAAAGGTGCCGCAATGCATCGCGTTCTTCAAGCAACGCGCAAACGCCGGCCCCAAACCCTCTAGCGGTGAAAATTAACTATCCAGATTGCCCGCCCTTCAGTAGAGCGTCCAAAGTCGCGGGTCGACGGCGTTGAGGGCGCTGGGGGCGTAGTAGACCGTGAGGCGCGTGGTCTGGTTGAACTTGATGGTGCAGTCGCGCGCGACGGGCTTGTCCCAGCCGGCGACGTCGTTGAACTCGACGAACCAGTCGCCCGAGAGCACGCCGGCCTCCGTGCCGCCGCTGCCCAGCCAGGTCGTGGTGCCCACCCGCCGCCAGCGCGCCCCGGCCGCCGCCTCGCCCGGCTCGATCGTCACCGAGAGCGCCCCGATGTCGAGATAATAGATCGCGGTGAGCGTCGCCGTGCTGTCCTTGGCAATCGAGACGGTTTGGCTGGCGGGCTTCACCCAGCCGGTGAGATCGCTGAATTCGATGGCACGTTCCCCGGTCGGAAAGAACTCGTCGACCTTGCCGCTTTCATGCCACTCGGTCGCTCCCACCCGTCGCCATCGCGCCCCCCCCGCCACCGCCGCCGACGGCATGATGTTCACCGTCAACGCGCCGACCTTGTCGATGATTTTCGCGAGAAATCCGCAAGGATTCCGCGGCATGGTCGTCAGGTAGCCCCCCGATGTCCAGCCGGGCGAATAGGTCCATCCGACGACGTATATTTCATTCTGGGCGGATAGCGTCATCGCGAGCTTATGTTCCGCGTCGCCGCCTCCCAGGCAGGCGGCCCATAACAGGCGGGAGCCATCGTTTGCGATCTTCGCCACGAAGGCGTCGCCTCCGCCCTGGTAGCTGGACGGAAACCCGGCCGGCATCCAGGCGTCGGATTCCGTAAAGGCGGACACATAGACATTTCCCGCGCCGTCCACCGCGCCTCGGAGATCGAAGTCATCAAGGTAACCGGCATCCCGGCCGAGGTACGTGGACCACAGTGGCGTGCCGTCTGGCGTGAACTTCGCCACATAATAATCCTGTCGGGTAATCGTCGTATCGTAACCCCCCGCCACCCAGCCAGGGGAGACGGTAAAGCCAAACACATAAACCCGGTCGGCAGAATCGATGACAATATCGCCGGCTGAATCACCATTGTCGCCGCCCAGGTAGGTCGACCAGAGATGCTCGCCGTTCGGCGAAAGTTTCACCAGGAAACCGTCCTGCATGCCATCCCGGATCGTGTCATATCCCCCCGAGACCCAATTGGATGAAAACGTCGATCCGGCCGCGTAAACCGCGCCCGTGCTGTCAACCGCGATGTTTCCACATCCATCCAATTGATCCCCGCCAAGGTAGGTGGACCAGAGGAGGGTCCCATCGTTGGAGAGTTTTACGACGTATCCATCGCTGTCCGAACCCCCATAGGTGGTGTCGTAGCCGCCCGACGTCCAACCGTCGATATCGGTCGCGCCGGAAATATATATATTGCCGGCCTCGTCCAGCGCAAAACCGTAGCCCCCGTACCTGTTTTCTATGTTAATGTAGTCGTGACTCCATATGATGTCGCCATCGTGGGTTAGTTTCATCACCCGGAACAGATAATCAAAAGTATTGGGCTTACCCACCAGGTAGATATTGCCATTCCGGTCCAGTGCTATTTTTGTATCCATGAGTGGATTATCCAGATTCCGGTTCCAGAGGGGTTCGCCTTCGGGCGAAAATTTTCTGAGGTTGAAATAATGAACGAGGCCTTCCCAACCCGTAGCCATATAGACGTTACCCTGGCCATCGATCGCCAAATCTCGTGAATTCGAGCTATAATCTTCCAGGTAAGTGGACCAGGCAACTCCCAAGCCACCCTCATCGTCGACCGCCCAGACCGGTTTCGATGTCCCACACGAAATCGCGATGACGCCGAGAATAAAAGGGATAGACCAATTCGTTCTCGAATCCACGCCTTCACCTCCATGAAAGAAAACATAAAAAAAAAAGGGGGGGCGGATTATGTGGCTGACCCAATGATCTTCGGCCAATACTCTCCGCCCCCTTCGACTGAACGCTTACCATCCCTCGTAGGTTACATCCGCACTTGACACCGACATCGGCGAGGCGCAGGTTGGCGACCCTGACCTGGTGGACATGACTTTATATCGGTAGGTCTGTCCATGCTGTAATAGATAGTCATCCACAAATTGCGTTGCTGTCCCCGAATTTGCCGATCCTCTATAGGCCCAATATGCGTAGTTTTCCCCCTCTTGACGGTAGATGTCGAATCCTTCGTTTTCCTGGGAAACATCGGTCCAATGAACTACTATCGTATTGTCGACAGACACCACGTAGGGGCTTGCTGGGGCAAATAGTACCGTCGGCACGGTGACATGTAATTCCGGATCGTCCTCCGAGGGCTCGTACATATAGTTGAAGGCCACAATCCGGTAATCGATCGTCTTGAGTTCGACGCTCGGATCGTGGTATAACAAACCCCCGTCGCAGGCTTCGGTTTCCCACGGCGCATAGTACTCGACCAGTTCTTCGTCGCAGCCCTCCACGGTACGGTAGATGTTGAAGCCATTGAGGTATTCGGTGCTGTCGTCGGTATGCCATTCAATGTCGACGCTGTTCTGGCCATTCAGCTCCACCGAATCGAACTCGGGCGGCGTTGGCAAGGGACAGGCCCAATATCCATTGGAATAGCCATCGATGTAGTTTACGGTGTACCTCAACCTTACGTAATAAAGGATTCCGATGTCCAAATCGGGGAGCGGATAATGCCAGTCAGCGGGATCCAGGCTCGTGAGCGGATACGAATTCAGATCCGCGTATCCGGAGCCATCGTCCAATTGAACCCAAATGTTGGCCCAATCACCATGTTGCGACTCTGGTCGGGTCACGTAATCCCACTTGATCTCGGCCGTCGAGGTGGAGGCGCCCTTCACCTCCGTGATGTCGGGGTCCGAGGCAACCGCCTACGCCGGTGTTGCCTTCAGGGCCAAGCACAGGCACAGGATGACGCCGATCCGCGATGCAATTGTGGAAAAAGATAAGTGGTTCGTAGTTCCCTACCCTCCACACCGTCAGATATTCGAAGCGAGTGAAAACCCGCGTCGTTTCCGAAGGATGAGCCTTTTGCTGAACCCAGATGTTTCGAAGATGTGTTTTTCCAAGCTGTGTTGATGGCTCAATGGGCGCAATTGGATCACAAGTCGACGTGGCTGTCAATAGAGAAAAACGACTTTTATTTTTTATTTTACTTTTCGCGCCGATGGCACATAGGCATTTCAAGGGCGACGCTAAAGCAGCCGCCGTTACGCCTGCCGCGCGTTCATTTCTTCTCGATGAATTGAATGCTCAGGACCTGCTGGAGTTTGCTGAGCATCATCAACTTGTCGACCTGCGACTTCTGGGCGACTTTGAACAGCGATTTCCCGCCGTAGCGTTTGATCGTCGCGTGCATCATGACGCAGATGCCCATGGTCACCGAATCGCAGGCTTCGAGATCCGCCAAGTCGATTTCCCATCCGTGGTAACCTTCCTGGATTTTGCGCCGGATTTCCCGGCAGATTCGCTGGCCTTCTTCGTGATCCAGTTTCCGACCAATCCTGACAACCGCCGACCCGGTGGTTATCGGCTGCGGCAATTCGATTTGATAGCAGTCCGACATGACTCCCGCCCCAAATCCTTCCCCCGCGACGTGATCAGTCATTCCAACGACCTTACGCATCCTAGAACGAAGATCCCACGGCCCGCCAGTTTTTTTTGGCTCCGCCGCCAGGCGCATCTCAGATACCTTGTTGAATATATCCATCCTCTTCCGTCGTCCGTGTGTAAATATGAAAGTGGGCTGACCTCAATTCGTGGGTTGCCGGTTGCCTTTCCCGTTCCGATCCGTTATGTATGGTTTTCCGCCGTCAGATTCAAGTTCCGCTTCATCGCGGATTTTCGTGTCGGACGGCCGGGTCGGCGGTTTCGACCGCGATTTCGCTTCGCGAGGATCGGCGCATGAATCACCCCAATTGCCGCCCCGCCCGCCGCCGGGCGGTCAGCCTGCTGATAATGCTTATGGCGGCCGCGGCGCCGTCCGGAACGGATCAGGCCATGGCCAACGCAACCGCCCCCGCGGCCCGCCCGCGCGTCGTCCGCACCGACGCGCCGACGTGCGATATCGTCATTGCCAGCTTCGACGTGAAAGACTTTGGCGCCCGGGGCGACGGCGCAGCCGACGACGCCCCGGCCATCCAGCGCGCCCTCGACGCGGCCGCGGTCGCTGGCGGCGGGGTGGTCTTCGCCCCCGCCGGCCGCTATGTGTGCCGCGCCGGGCTCGCGATTCCCACCGGCGTCACGCTGCGCGGCGACTGGTTCGGCCCCGACCGGCCCGACAAAGGCTCGATCCTCCTGGTCGAGACGGGCCGCGGCGAAGAGGGCGGCCCCTCTTTCATCCGCCTTAATATGTGCTCGGGCCTCCAGGGCTTCACGTTCTTCCACCCCGCCCAGCAGGCCGACGACCCCGACCCCTACCCCTGGGCGATCGAGCAACTTGGCGGCGACAACGCCACTGTTCGCGACGTGACGCTCGTCAACCCCTGGCGCGGCATCAAGATCGGTCCGCAGCACAACGAATTGCACTACGTGCACAACGTCTACGGCACGCCTCTCGAGCAAGGCATCCTGATCGACAGCACGACGGACATCGGCCGGCTGGAAAACGTCCGCTTCAGCCCGAACTATTGGTGCGAGTCGGGCCTGCCGGGCGCCCCCGCCGGCGAGGCGCGCGCCCGCCTCGAGCGCCGCCTGCTCGAACGCGCCACCGGCATCGTCATGGGCCGTTCCGACTGGCAGTATTTTACCGACGTCCAGATCGACGGCTACCGCGTGGGACTGCGGATCACCCGCGGCGAGATGGCCAAAACCACCCCGATGGGCACTTCGAACGCGCAGCTTTTCAACGTCTATATTGACCGCTGCCGCACGGCCCTCCTTGTCGAGGAAACCAATCACATCGGCCTGGCGGTCACCCGCTGCCGGTTCGGCGCCGCCGCACTGCCGGGCGCCCTTGCGCTGCGCACCGGTCCCGCCTTCGACAAAGGCGGCGTGCAATTTGGCGCGGTCGATTTCATTCAACGCGGTGAAACCGCTTGCCGACTCGAAGGAAGCGGCGTGGTCACTTTCCAGAATTGCCGCTTCCAAGTCGGGCGGGGCCACACGGCTTCCGAGGGCGCCAACCCGACCGTTGTCGATGTCGCGGCCGGCGCGCTTATTCTCGCCGGTTGCGATTTCGACATCCGCCGGCCGCGGATCGCCCTGGCCGAACCGGTGCGCGCGGCGGCACTCTTCGGCAATCGGTTCCGCCACGGCAAGCCCCGGATCGACAACCACAGCCGCGGCGACGTCCAGATCGACCTCGAGACGCCAAGCCGGTCGTTCGGCTTCGTCACGCCCTCGACCGATCACTATACTCCCCCCGCGCCGCCCCGACCCGCCTCGCGCCGGCTCTACGTCGTCACCGACGCGGTCTTCGGCGCCGCCGGCGACGGTCAGGCCGACGATACCGCCGCCATCCAGGCCGCCCTCGACGCCGCTCGCTCCCGCGGCGGTACGGTCTACCTGCCCGCGGGCGTCTATCGCGTCGCCGGCTCTCTGCGCGTGCCCACCGGCGTCGAATTACGCGGCATCTGGGACGTGCCGCACCACACCGCCGGCGAAGGAACAGTGCTCTTCGCCGTCGGCGGCAAGGGCCGGCCCGAGGGTGATCCCCTCGTTCAACTGGAATCGCGCGCGGGCCTGCGCGGCGTGACGATTTATTACCCCGACCAGGATTTCCGCAATGTGCAGCCCTATCCCTGGGCCGTGC
>JAMCWS010000121.1 GCA_023480605.1 bacterium | reverse complement strand
AGCG
Source organism: bacterium (assembly GCA_023480605.1). Classification (GTDB taxonomy): domain Bacteria; phylum Sumerlaeota; class Sumerlaeia; order MVZB01; family MVZB01; genus JAMCWS01. The sequence continues at coordinate 3,686 of JAMCWS010000121.1, read as the reverse complement.
TTACGACGGTCGTGGCCGCGCGCCGCCGGTTGTAGAAATCGTCACGCATGTCCCAGTTGAACAGCCGATCGAGGATGGGCAGCGCGGCCGCGTCGCACGGGCGCGCGCCGTAGATAACCTGCGACTCGTCCGGCGCCGGTGGGTCGCACAGCTCCACCCGGCGGCCTTCGATCCGGTATCCGTAAAGCCGTTCGTGACGCGGGAAAAAAAATTCCTTGATCGAGTTGGCGGGGTGAACGAATCCCTCCAGCAGGAGTTGGTCGACCTCGACGAGGGGAATGTAGGCCACAAGGCCGGACTTCACCTGGCTGGGGCCGGCCACCCGTTTGCCTTGCGCGATCCATTCGCCGGCCAGGTTGCGCATGGCTTGAGCTGTGATGACCTCGCTCATCGGATGAAGCTCTCCTGGTCCAGCAAGGCATAAGCGCCGATGACGGGTTCGGCTTGCGGGTCCGTGCCGGCGCGGTAGCCGAACGATTCCTCGGCCACGCGCGCCAGCGATTGGTTCAGCAGGCGCAGGTCGATCCCCGCCGGGCAGGCGCGGGTGCACTCGTCGCAGCCGGCGCAACGCCCGGCCAGGTGAAAGGCCCGCGTGATCGCCCAGGCGAAGTTGCCCGCGAGCGTCGCCGACGTGTCGATCACGGTCGGGCGATTCTTGGCAACGATGCAGCGCTCGCAATAACAGAGCGGGCAAACCTGCCGGCAGGCGTAACACTTGACGCAACGCGCCAGTTCGCCCATCCAATAGGCCATCCGCTCGGCCTGAGGGAGCTCCATGAAGGCCGCGAGTTCGGCATAACGTTGCGCCGGGCCGGGCGGTTCGGGCGCCGGATTGGGTGCTTCACCGATCACCTCATCGGCGTGACGGGGGACATGCGCGTCGCACGCGGCGCACTTGGCCGCGGGCGGATCGTCCATCCCCGCGCAAACCATGCCGATCATGTGCACGTCCTCGGGTATCAATTGCGATTCCTTTTCAAGCACCACCACGGCGCGTTCGTCGCACCCCTTGACGACGACGGCCGGCCGCCCCAGCGCGCGCACTTCGGGGCGCTTGAGGTATGCCGTAAGGTTCGTAAAACACCGGTCGTTCCAGACGAGTAGGTCCGCGTCCTCGGGGCGCCGGATAAAGACGGGAATCGCCGGCCGACCGGGGACGGATTGCCCGTAACCGATCACGACCTGGACTCGCCCATCCTCGAGCAACCGGCGGCAGGTTTGGCGCAGTTGCTCGATCATGCGGACGCCTCGACAATCTTCCGGTAGTTCATGTAAGGACCGAGCCGGCGCGTGGCCTCGGTGATCTCGGTGACGGTCTGCTGGAACTTGCGGCCTTCGGCGGCAGAGATCCAGGCGAAGTGGATGCGGTTCAGATCGATCCCGAGCGTGTCGAGCAGCGGGCGGAAGAACATCCAACGTCGCCGGGCATGGTAGTTTCCCGCAGTGTAGTGACAATCGCCCGGGTGACAACCCGAGACCAGCACCGCGTCGGCTCCCGTCTCGAATGCCTTGATGATCAGGTTGAAGTCGATCCACCCGGTGCAGGGCAGCCGGATGATGCGCACGTTGGCGGGATATTCCAGCCGGTTGGTGCCGGCCAGATCCGCGCCCAGGTACGTGCACCAGTTGCACACGAAAGCGACGATTTTGGGTTCGAAAGGTTGATCCGCCATACTCATGATGAATGGCCTTTACACGCCGAGATGCGAAAGCGCGAAACGCAAGGCATTAAGCGTAATCCGCAAGGCGCCTCTGGCGATGCCTTAACGTTTGCCATTTCGCGACTGCGACTTTGCAGTGTTGTAATTGATCTCCCTCACGCCAGGCTCATCACCATCGAATAAATTTGATCTTCCGTGAAGCCTTCGAGTTCGGGGCACTTGCAGGGGCAGACGGCCACACAGGTGCCGCAGCCCATGCACAGGCCCGGGTTGACCCGCGCCGTGCGCTTGATCAGCGTTCCCTTCGGCGAACGCACCTCGGCGCGCTCGATGGCCGTATAAGGGCAGACGCGCACACAGGTGAAGCAGGCCGCGCAGTTCGTCTCATCGATCCGGGCGATCTCCGGTTCGCGCGTCAGTTCGCCCTGATTAAACATCACCTGCACCTTGCCGGCCGCCGCCGAGGCCTGCGCCACCGCCTCGGGGATGTCTTTGGGCGCCTGGCACGCGCCGCAGACGAACACCCCGGCGGCGTTGGTTTCGACCGGCCGCAGCTTGGGGTGCGATTCGCTCAGGAAGCCGTTTTCGTCGTAACCGACGTTGAGCATCTGGGCCAGTCGCCGCACTCCGTCGGCCGGCCGCATCGCCGCGGCCAGCACCACCAGATCGGCCTCGATCGTCATCGCCACCCCGGCCAACGTGTCGGCCCCGCGGACGACCAGCTTGCCGCCTTCCCCGGTGATTTTCGACACGCGTCCGCGATGGTATTGCGCCCCGTCCTGCTCGATCGCCCGGCGGACGAACTCGTCGTAATTCTTCCCCCCGGCGCGGATGTCCATGTAAAAGACGTGCGCCTCGCCGTCATGTACCTTATGGCGGTAAAGCATGGCGTGCTTGGCCGTATACATGCAGCAGATCTTCGAGCAATAGGCCAGGCCCTTGGCATTGTCGCGCGAGCCGACACAACTGACGAAAACCACCGTCCGGGGCGTGGCGCCGTCCGATGGACGCTTCAGTTCTCCGCCCGTCGGCCCCGAGGCCGAAACCAGTCGTTCGAACTGAAGCGAATCGATGACGTCCTTGTATTGGCCATAACCGTATTCGCCGTAGCCGGCGAGACCCGCCTCCTGGTCGCGGCCGATGTTGTAAAGCTTGTAACCGGTGGCGACGATGACCGCGCCCGCCTGCTCCTCGACCAGCCGGTCCTCGTCGTCGAAGCGGATCGCCCCGGCGGCGCATTTCTTCTCGCACAGGCCGCAGCCCTTGCCGCGCTTGAGGCGCGGGCAGTCGTCCTTGTCGATCACCGGCCGCGCCGGCACCGCCTGCGGAAACGGGATGTAGATCGCTTTGCGCATTCCCATCCCGTAGTCGAATTCCGAAAGGTTCTTCTTCGACGGGCAAATCGTCCAGCATTCGCCGCACCCGGTGCATTTGTCGATGTCGACGTAGCGCGCCTTTCGGCGGATCGTCACCCGAAAGTTGCCGACAAAGCCCTGCACATCCTCCACCTCCGACCACGTGTACAGCTTGATCCGGGGGTGCTGGCCCACCTCGACCATGCGCGGGGTCAGGATGCACTGCGAACAATCCAGCGTGGGGAACGTTTCCGAAAGGCCGGCCATCTTGCCGCCGATCGACGGCTCGCGCTCCACCAGCACCACTTCGTGTCCCGCGTCGGCGATGTCGAGGGCCGCCTGGATGCCGGCGACGCCCCCGCCGATGACGAGCGCCCGGGGCGTGAGCGGCACCTTGATCGGTTCCAGCGCGTGGTTGCGCCGCACCTTTTCCACCGTCATCCGGATCACTTCGATGGCCTTGGCCGTAGCCGCTTCACGGTCGTGATGAACCCACGAACACTGCTCACGGATGTTGGCCATCTCGACCAGGTAGGGGTTAAGGCCGGCGTCGCGCGCGGCCCGGCGGAAGGTCTTCAGGTGCATGTGCGGCGAGCAGGAGGCGACGACGATGCCGGTCAGACGCTCCTCGGCGATCCGGTCGCGGATGATCGCCTGGCCCGGGTCCTAT
>JAMCWS010000258.1 GCA_023480605.1 bacterium | reverse complement strand
AAATCGGGATACTTGGCCACGTCCTTGGGATACCAGTGGCAAAGCTGCATCATGCGCACGCCCGCGGCAAATCCGTCGCGCACCTGGCGCGGGATGACCGTCATCGGGTCGACGCCGTCGCGGTCGTAGGCGTAAAGGCCGTCGAGTTCGGAGACGGCATTGCGACCGAAGGCGAGGCAGACGGCCGACTGCCAGCGGACGTCGTCGCGCGGGGCGGGGTCGGTGATGACCCAATCGGCGGCGCCCCCCCAGCCGCCCAGGCCGACCGTGCCGCGCCAGGCGCATTCGCGCGAGTAGATCCGTCCGCACTGGACGGCGTATTCGGCCGCCGGATCGCCTTCCGTGAGGGCGTGCGCCAGTTGGTCGTTGAGTTCGCGCAGGGCCGTTTCGCGCTGGCGCATCCAGTCGGTGTAGCGCGCGGGGTGACTGGGCAGGCCTTCGCCGTTGAATTCGATCCGGGCCTCGTCCCAAGCGGAGTAGAGCGTGCCCCAGGCGTTGTTAAGCGCCTCCAGGTTCGGATACCGATGCTCCAGGAAGCGGCGGAAGTGCGTCACGGCCGGCGCCGAAAAATCGCGCCAGAGCCCACCCATATGATATTCCGTCTCGGCGGCTTCGGAAAAAGCGCTCGAATAGGTCAGGATCGGGTAGCCTTTGTAACGCCGCGCCATCGCCCGGTAGAATTCGGCCATGCGGGCGTTGAGGCCCGCGTCGGTGAAGACCGGCACGACCGACTGTTCGCCGCGGTGGTCCACCTGCGTCAGGCCGCCCTGGATCCACTCGGGCAGCGGCCGCGTGACCAGGCGCACCTGAACCCACATGCCCTGGTTGGCGGCATAAGTGATGGCGTTGTCGTGGAAGGCCAGGTCGTACTGGCCGGGGCGGAGCTCGACGTCTTTCCAGGTGATGCCCAGGCTGAGGACGTGAAAGCCCGCCCGGGCGGCGTTGTCGACGTATTCCTTGAATTGCGCCAGCGTCATCGCCCCGGGCGCGCCCACCCACGCGGTGGTGCATAACAGGCGCGCCGGAGCGGGGCGGTGCGCCCAGTGGTCGGATTGAGGTTCGACGACCCGCTCGCGATGGGCTCGCAGCTCTTCCGCCGCCGCCGCCGCCGCCGGATCGCCCGCGCTTTCGCGAGGGGCGTCGCCCGTGGCCGCGCGCGTCGCGAGGGCCAGTAAAAAGATGAAGAAAAGCCGACCTGTCTGCATCGTTTGCTCCTTATCGCCACGGCGTCACGCGCACGGTGACGGCAGCCTTCCGGATCGGACCGGCCATACGGATGCCCAACCGTTTGGGAATCCACTTGACGTGCAAGTCCTCGTGAATCTCCTCGGGATGGATCTCGAATGCGACACTCCCGCCGCCGGCGTCCGTGGCGGCGATCTCGACCCGCACGGACTCGGCGTCGCCGGCGTCGCCGTCGGTGATTTTGAGCACGCCAGGGGCCGTTTGCTCCCAGCGGCCGAACGTGATGAGCGCCGTCTCGAAATCGCGCGGCTCAGCGAAGGCGACCGCGTCGGTGACCGTCAGCGACCCGCCCCCCTGACGGGAATAGACGAAAGTGCGCGTCAGCGACTCGAGTTCCTTGACCGCGTAGGCCGAACGGATGTCGAAGGCGATCGTGTCGGCCGCGTCGGTGAATTCGGTCTTCATCACGCGCCCGGCGGCCCGTGGACCGGTCCGCTGCAATTGGTCGGCGACGAGGGGCACGGGATGCCCGAAGGAGTTGAGAACCTTGCTTTCGTAGCGTTCTTTGCTGAAAGTGCGCGCCGTGTAAACTTCGGCGCCGGGGTCTGCCAGCGGCACGCGTTTGCCCAGCACCAGCAGCCAAGAGCCGACATCGTTGTGGTTGTGCTGCTCGGCGTTGTTGCCCCCCTTGAGCGCCACGGCCAGCCGGCCGGCGCTCCCCTCGCCCGGCCGACAGATCAACACGCCGCCCTCGGCGAACCACTTGCGCAGGCCCGGGCCGCCGGTCGGGGCGGCGGGCGCCGGGGCGTGAGCGGTCGCCGCGGTCGGAAACGAATACATCATCGCCGAGTATAAACGCCCCTCGGCCGTCGCCGGATCGACCGCGTCGTAGTACTCCAGGCCGAAGCCAAAGCGGCGGCTGAGGTAATTCATGAGTTGAAGGCTGGGGCGGGCCGAGAGCGAGCAATCGGCAAAGGCCGGGTAGACCCCGTTTTGAATTTCGATGTCGCGCCCATATTCGGCGATCCGCCGGACCTTTTCGTTTTTGAGCCAGTCGATCCGGCCGCCGGTGGCCTGCCGGATCGTTTCGGCCAGCATCACATAGTGGCCGAAGCCGTATTCCCAATAACCGACGCCCTCGCTGCAATAACCGTCGTCGCCAATGCCCTTGAGGAAGTTGGGGATATAGATCTCGGCCATGACGATGAACATCGCCCGGTCATGCGGCGACTCGAGCAGGGCCTGAGCCGAACCGGTGACGCAGGCCAGGCAGACGGCGTTCCAATTATTGGTGATCAACAGCCAGTAGATGGGCGGGCGGCGCCCCGCGGCCATGTCGCGCATGGGGGTGAAGATCCGCCGCTCGATGTTGTCGCGCATGAGCCGGCGCGTCTCGGGGCTGAGGCGATCGCCCAGCAGGTAATCGGCGGTCGCCAGATTCCAGGAAAGCATCGCCGAGCCAAGGTCGATCTCGACGGTGGCGCCGTTGAAATTGGCCAGCGACCGGTCGTGCGCCGGCATGAGCCAGGTGCGTTCGCGGCATAGCTCGCGCACGAGCGCCTCGAAGGGGGCGATGAAGCGGCCCTTGTTTTCCAGGCATTCCGCCAGCGCGTAGGCCCGGACGCGGTCGCGGCGCTTGCCGCTGACGGCTTCCCAATGACTGCGGTTGCCGGTGCGCGAGAATTCAAGGTAGAGTTCGTCGGGCTGGGCGGGGATCGGCTCGGCGGCGTAACGCTTGGCCTGGGCGACGACGTCGCGATAAGCGGCGTTGTGCGCCAGCGCCTCCCAGGCCGCCCGGTCGGCGATTGGACGGCCGAATCCGGCCGGCCGGGCCGGCAGCATGGCGGCCACCTCCTCCAAGCGTTGCCGCGCCTGTTCCATGGGGTTTCCTTCCTTTGCCGCGGACGGTAACACCGACGCCAGAACGAGCGCCAGGGCAAAACCGGCGCGCATCGCCGGCCGCCGTTTAGTAAGGGCCATGATTCTTGCACCTCGCCGCCGCCGAATGCGATGCGGCCCGGCCCGGCGGCGCGGAACCCGGCCAATCCAGAAGACGCGAAACATAACGCTTTGTTAGGCCCCGATCCGGCGAAAGTCAAGCGTGCAATGTCCGCGCGACTCCGCAACTCCGCGCGGCGCAAAAATATATTGAATGTCACCGGGTCTTGACAGAGGATGACGGAACTCATTCGTTGGGCGAACAGCGACGGCGCGCAAGAACCAAAATTGCCGTAAAAGCCTCGGAAAAACGTTTTTCTGCCGGGCCGACACCCGGCATCCCGCAAGGAGGAACCAACCATGCCGAAGATCGCCATGATCGGCGCCGGCAGCCTGGTCTTCTGCAAGACCCTCTGCATGGACATCCTGTCCACCGACGTGCTGCGCGACAGCGAAATCTGCCTCATGAGCCGCACGCAACCCAAGCTCGACCGCATGGAAACCTTCCTGCGGCGCGTCATCGACCGGGGCCGCCTGCCCACCCGCATCTGGAGCACCACCGACCGCCGCGCCGCCCTCATGGACGCCGACTACGTCATCAACATGATCCAGGTCGGCGGCGTCGACGCCTTCAAAATCGATTACGAAGTGCCCCTCAAATACGGCATCGACCAGTGCATCGCCGACTCGCTCGGGCCGGGCGGCGTCTTCCGCGGCCTGCGCACCGGGCCCGTGCTCGAAGAGATGATGCGCGACATGGAAGAGCTCTGCCCCGACGCCCTCTTCCTCAACTACACCAACCCCATGGGCGCCGTCTGCCACCTGCTGGGACGCCTGACCGATCGCATCCAGTATATCGGCCTCTGCCACGGCGTGCAGACGACGCTGGACCTGATCAGCGGCTACGTCGGCGTTCCCAAGGACCAGATCGATTACGTCTGCGCCGGCATCAACCACATGGCCTGGTTCCTGGCGTTGCGCGACAAGCGCGACGGGCGCGACCTCTATCCGCTCTTCCGCGCCAATTGCGAAAAACCCGAATATTACGTCAACGAGAAGGTGCGCTGCGAGGTCATGCGCCACTTCGGGTATTTCATGACCGAATCGACCGGCCACTTGTCGGAATACGTCCCCTGGTTCCGTTCCAGCCGGCGCGCCTTGGAAACCTATTGCGACGAACCGGATTTCGGCGGCGCCTCGGGGGCTTATCTCAAGTACTGCGAGATGATCGCCCGCAAGTTCGAGTCGGTCAACTACCTGGAAACCGAAAGCACCGAGGTCGGCCGGCGCAGCGTCGAGTTCTGTTCCTACATCCTCGAAGCCCACGAGACCGACCGCCCCTTCCGCCTGCAGGGCAACGTGCGCAACGACGGTTACATCGCCAACCTGCCGCGCGGCTGCTGCGTCGAGGTGCCGGTCTTCGTCGACGCCCGCGGATTCCACCCGGCCACGGTCGGCGCCCTGCCGCCCCAGTGCGCCGCCCTCAACCAGAGCAATGTGACCGTGCAGACGCTGGCCGTCGAGGCGGCCCTGACCGGCGACCCGGAACACATCGTCCAGGCCATCGCCATGGACCCGCTGACCTCGGCCTGCTGCACGCTCAAGGAAATCCGCGAGATGACGGCGGAGATGCTCGAGACCGAGCGGGAATGGCTGCCGCAATTTGCGGGCAAAAAGGTTCGGGCGACTCCGGCCATCGCAATCCCGACCGGTGTCGAGCGCGTCCGGGTGCCCGTCGACCCGGCCCTGGCCATCGCCAACCGTTTCGGCGAACTGGCCGGGCGGAAGGTCGGCTGAGCCTGGTCGGCCGTGTAACAGCTTTTTAAATCAAAAAAGGAGATGAGGGGATATTAAGGAGATCGGGGAGATAGAGGAATATAAAAAAGAGGATCCATGGGTTGGTCTTTGGCGGCTTTTTACGGCAGTTGTGTTTTGTTCTTCATCATGATAGTACTAACATGTCTTTATCTCTTTTGTAACACCATCCCCCTCATCTCCTTCATCATCCCCCCATCTCCATAAAACCATCCACCCCGAACCGCGCCGGCCAGACCGGCTCCCAATCATCTTGTTCCACCAAAGGAGTTTCCCCCGAACATGGCAAAAAAGAAGGTCCGCATCGGATTTGCGGGTGTGGGCGGGATGGGCCAGATGGCCCATCTGCGCAACTACGTTGTGAACGAGGATTGCGAAGTCGTGGCCATCGCCGAGTTGCGCGAGAAGACCGGCCAGGCCGTCGCGCGCCGCCACGGCATCGGCAAGGTCTACCGCGAGGCCGCCGACATGATTAAGGCCGAGAAACTCGACGGCATCGTCGCCAGCCAGCCCTATTCGCGACACGGCGTCATCGTGCCCGAGTTGCTCAAGGCCGGCGTGCCGGTCTTCACCGAGAAACCGCTGGCCGCGTCGGTCGAAGTGGGCCGCAAGATCCTCGCCGCCGTGAAAAAGAGCGGCACCTTCATGATGATCGGCTACCACAAGCGCAGCGACCCGGCCACCATGTATGCCAAGACCGAAATCGACCGGTTGGTCAAAACGGGCGAACTGGGCCACCTGACCTACGTCCGCATCCTGATGCCCGCCGGCGACTGGATTGCCAACGGCTTCCTGGGGATGGTGCGCGAAGCCGACCCCCCCGTTCATCTCCAGTGGGATCCCCCCGCCTTCGACATGGACGAAGAAACCAACAAGAAATACAGCGCCTTTGTCAACTACTACATTCACCAGGTCAACCTGATGCGCCATCTGCTGGGCGAGTCGTACAAGGTAACCTATGCCGATCCCTCGGGCGTTCTGCTGGCCGGGCAGAGCGCCTCGGGGGTGGCGTGCACGATTGAGATGTCGCCCTATTCCACCTCCATCGACTGGCAGGAACAGGCGCTGGTCTGCTTCCAGAAGGGCTGGGTCAAAATCGACCTGCCGGCGCCCGTGGCCCTCAACCGGCCCGGCCGCGTCGAGATCTACAAGGATCCGCGCGACAAGAAATCGCCCACGCTCACTTCGCCGACGCTGCCGTGGGTTCATGCGATGAGCCAGCAGGCGAGCAACTTCATCGCCGCCATCCAGGGCAAACGCCCCCCGATGACCGACGCCGCCGAAGCACTCGAAGACCTGATTGTCGCGCGCGAGTATATTCGGCTGTTAACGGGAAAGTAGTATCAAAAGATAGTACGCGACCGAGCTCGCTTTCGTTATCGTAATCGTAATCGTAATCGAAAATGAAGAAGATCAATTACGAGCACGAGCACGATTACGAGCGTGGGGATGGTAGATGCCTAGCATTCGATTGAATATTGACCAAGGAGAACTCCCATGCCATTGCGATTCCGCAAAGTCCTGATCGCCGACGAGCGTTTCGAGGCCGCCGGCCTCATCGACGTCAACAACGACGGCAAGCTCGACATCGTCTCGGGCGCCTATTGGTATGAAGGCCCCGATTTCAAGAAAGTCCACCCGATCGGCGAGGTTCAGCCTTCGGGCGAGTATTTCGATGACTTCTCCAACATCCCGATCGACGTGAACGGCGACGGCCTGATGGACTACATCACCGGCGCGTGGTTCACCGGCACGTTGCGCTGGCGCGAAAATCCCGGCGACCCCAACAAGGAATGGCCCCTGCACGACATCGACGCCTGCGGCAACATCGAGCGCGCCATGGCCTGGGACATCGACGGCGACGGCCGGATCGAAATCATCCCCAACTGCCCGCCTTCGCCGCTGGCGATCTACAAGCTTAAGACCGGCGCCAACGGCAAAGGCGCCGGTGAATTCCAGAAAACCGTCATCCGCACCGAAAAACAGGGCCACGGCATCGGCTTCGGCGACATCAACGGCGACGGCCGTCCCGACATCGTGCTCAACAACGGCTGGCTTGAAGCCCCCGCCGATCCCTACAAGGGCGAATGGATCTGGCACCCCGAATTCAAGTTCTGCTGGTCGGCCAGCACGCCGATGCTGGTCGCCGACGTCAACGGCGACGGCCTGAGCGACATCATCGTCGGCGGCGGCCATGAATACGGCCTGGACTGGTGGGAGCAGCGTCTGGAAGGCGGCAAGCGCACCTGGGTCCGCCACCCCATCGACCCCTTCAACTCGCAATACCACGACATGCAGTGGATCGACATTGACGGCGACGGCAAGAAGGAACTTCTCACCGGCAAACGCTACCGCGCCCACTGCGGCAAGGACCCCGGCGCGCGCGACGACGTCGGTATCTACTACTTCAAGTGGAACGGCGAGAGCTTCACCAAACTGATGGTCGACTACGGCCCCACACGCGTCGGCAAAGGCTGCGGCATCTACTTCGCCACCGCCGACCTGACCGGCAACGGCCTGCCCGACATCGTCGCCCCTGGCAAAGACGGGCTGTACGTTTTCTACAATGAGGGGATGATCAGCTGAGGTTGGTTGCGGGTTTGGGTCATCCCCTCAAGGGGAAGCCGGTTATATGAAATCCGGTTTCCCCTTAGATGTCTCCGGACGAATGTAAGTCGACAACCGTGTCTGGAGTTCAGGTATCAGCGGGGACGCGCTACCTTACGGGTTCAAGTAACGATCCAAGGGGACATGGAGACAAAAGGGGACATGGAGACCGTCGATCTGGCGAACGCTGCCTCCTTGGTTCCCATTTGTCTCCATCGTCTTCTTTCGATTCGACCCGGTTACCTCATAATTCCACGGCGCGGCCGGTGGCGACTGATTCCAGCGCGGCCAGGGAGACGCGCAAAGCGCGACGGCCCTCGGCGCCGGAGACTTCGGGCGCACGACCGGTCTCGATCGCGGCCACAAGGTCGGCGATGCGCACGGTGGGGCCGGGGGGCGTGCGCGGCAGATCGTAAGTAACCGTCCGGTCGGCGAAGCGCGCCTCGATGCCCGTTCCCGACGGTCGGGCGACGAGTTTCGGCCCGATTAGTTCTTCGCGCACGACGCCCGGGTGGCCCTCGATCATGCCCCAGTTGACAAACGCCGACAGCACGTGGCCGCCGTCGTAATCGACAAGGATTTCGGCCGCGTCGATGGCCAGGTCGTCGATGCCGGCCAGACGGGCCGTGCTCCGGCCGAAGACGTGGCCCCGGGCGAAGACGCGCCGCGGCTCGCCGCCGGTGAGGAACGCCATCAGGTCGAAAAAATGCCCCGCCATGTCGATTAGCGGTCCGCCGTTCATGCTGACGCGGTGCATGGCCAGCTTGGGGCGCACTTCGCGCACGTCAACGAAGCGAGCGAACAACGGGCCGCCGAAGGCCCCTGACCGAAATAGTTCGCGATACTTGAGGTGTTTCGGGAATCCCCGATACTGATAAGAGATTCCCAGTTGCACGCCGTTCTCCCGCGCCGTGGCGATCATTCGGTCGGCTTCGTCCAGGCTGAGCGCGATCGGCTTCTCGCACAGCACATGACGGCCGCGCGCCGCCGCCGCGCAGGCGATCGACGCGTGGTGGCACACCGGCGTGCAGACGCTCACCACGCCGACGCCTTCAATCTCCAGGGCCTCCTCAACGCTGACGCACGGCCGGGCGCCGGTTTCACCCGCCAGGGCCTGGCAGCGTTTGGCGTCGGGATCGTGCACGGCGGCGATCCGGGCGTCGCCTCGCGCGAGCCAGGCCGCGGCGTGCTGGCGGCCCATGTCGCCGCAGCCGATGATGGCAACCTGATGGGGCATTGTGTGTTCCTCCGTTCCGGGGGGCGACGGGGGCGTCGCCCAAAAAGTTTCTCAAACAATCCTGCTTCGGTTTTCGGTTGATAGCATCGCCTCACTCGGGCGGATTTAAAACAGCATTCGTACGGCGGTGGTCACGCCGCCCACGATCAACAGCCAGGCGACCAGCCGCGTGAAGGCCGCCTGCGACAGGCGCCCGGCGGTGCGGTTGCCCAGCCAACTGACCCCGATGGCCACAGGGATGGCCGAGATGAGAATCGGCAACGCCAACCGTGTGTGATCATCCCCCAGGAAAAACGAACCGACAAGGATCGTGTTCATCGCGACCCAGAACATGCTCAGCGTGCCGCGAAAGGCTTCCTTTTCCGGGAGGCGGTGCTGGGCGTAAACGACGAGGGCCGCGCCGCCGGAGATGAATGCGCCGTGTATGATTCCGCCCAACACCAGAAGGCCGTCCAGAATGGGAGCGGGCCAACCGCGAGAGTGGGCCGCCGACCCCGCTCGCAGCCGCGAAACGCCGCTGGCCACCAGCACTCCGCCCAGAAACGCCAGCAGCGGCTTTTCCGGAAGGTGACGCACGGCCAACATCCCCACCGGGAGCCCCAGACCCGCCAGCAGCGCCATGCGGCCGAACTGCCGCCAGTCGATCCCGCGATACGTATAGGCGAACACCTGGTAAGCCTGGATTGTGCCGATGAGCAGCAGAATCGTGCGCGTGCTGCGAAGGTCAATCAGCCAGACCAGAACGGGGAAGGCCAGGAGGGTCGATCCGAACGCCGTCACGCCCCCCAGCCAATGGGTCACGGCGATGGCGACGATGGCCAGGACCGCGCGCAACAAATCAACCGTCCACATCGATACGCTCCATAGGACGCCGCCGCCGGTATCCCCCGCTTCGGTCGGCCGCGATTTCCTCGACCCGATCCAAGCGTGTATAGCATCATGAAGCGCTATGGTCAAACGAGGTATTCAATCAAACGACGATCCAGCGCAAGTCAGCCTTTCCCGCCGCGTCATATTATGTTATCCATACACCATCGACGCGAACGCATGGAACGCGAGGGAGGAAATGATATGATTCAACGCATCCGCCGCTGGATCGACGGCGCGGCCCGCATCGCCGCCCCCATCATGATGGCCCTCGGCGCGGCGGCCGCATCCGCCCCGGCGCAACCGGCCCAAAACGATAAGGAAGATACGATGACACTTCAGGTATGGCCATCCCAGCCGCCGGCCGACTGCCCCTTCCCGCCCTCGCCAACCCTCACCGGCCTGGCCTTCACCGGGCGGCACGCCGAATACACCGGCGCCGACACATGGTATCCCTCGTGGGCGGCCGACGGCGACCTATACTCGCCCTGGACCGACGGCAAGGTTGGCGATCTGCGCAGCAATTCCGGCGCGCCCGAGCCGACCACCGGCCAGGCCCGGATCGTCGGCGATGACCCCCTCAACCTGAAAGTCGTCGACGCTTCGTTGACCGTCTCGCCGGCGGCGCCCTATGCCGGCCGCTACCCCGGCGGCAGTCTTGTTTACAACGGCGTCTGGTATTACGGCACCTACTGCCTCAATCCTTCGCCCGGCGTCGAGCGGGATGGCGTCAAGTATAACTGGCCTTGGGTGGGGCCGCTGGTCGGTTTCCGCTGGTCGACCGACGGCGGCCGCACCTGGACGCAGCCCCCGACGTCACCCGAGCGGCCCCTTTTTGGCGAGCACGCACTTCACGGTGAACCGGTCCGGATCGGCGCGCCGCATTTCGTCGATTTCGGGCGCAACATGGAACACTCGCCCGATGGCAAGGCCTACCTCGTGGCTCACGGCTCCACCGACGGCGCCAATCGCCGTTTCGCCTATAATAGTTGGATCACCGGCGACGAGATCAGCCTGTTGCGCGTCACCCCGTCGATCGCGAACATCAACGACGCGACGAAATACGAGTTTTACGCCGGCCGCGACACGGCGGGCAAGGCCGTTTGGTCGGGCGATTTCGGCCGCCTCCGGCCGATCGCCCGCTGGCGCGACAACATGGGCTGCGTGACGATGACGTGGAACGCCCCGTTGAAAAAGTATCTCATGTGCGTCACCGACGGCACGAACACCGTCGGCTACTTCAATACCTATATCCTCGAGTCGGACGCCATTGACGGCCCTTGGCGACTCGTCACCTACATGAAGCACTTCGGCGAGCAGGCCTATTTCGTGAATTTCCCAACGAAGTTCATCGGCCCCGGCGGCCGGACGCTCTGGCTTTGCTATGCCGCCAACTTCAGCTCGGGATGGGGCGGAACGACGTTTCAGTCGCGGCCCGCGGGGAGCCGCTACGGCATGTGTCTTCAGGAAGTGCGCCTGCTCGGTCCGGAATGAGGCCGGCGGCCGACCGGACCGAAGGCGGCGACGCGCCTGCCGATCCTGACAAGGCGGTCGAACTCCGCCGCCGGCGGCGTCGTGTCCGAAATGCCCAGGATTAAATGGTCGCCGGCGCCGATGTCCGAAAAAAACCGGTCCAGATACGCGTCGAAGTCGCGGTCTGAAAGCGAGTCTTTCAGCAGGCATACCGACGGGATGCCGCCCATGATCGTGATGCGGCCCGCAAAACGGTCGCGCACTTCCTTGAACGACAGTTTGGTCATCGGCGCCGGACAGATCGAATCCGCCACGTCGACGCCGCCTTCGAGATAGAAATCGAGCAGGCCCGTGTTTTCGCCATCGGCATGCGTCAGCAAATACTTCCCCCCCTCGTGCATCCGCCGCGCGGCGCGCTGGAGCCAGGACTGAATGTAGGCGGCGAAGAAAAGCGGATAGGTCACGCCGGCATCGTAATTCGCCCCCCACAGGCAAACGTCGGCCGCCACGCCGGGAATGATATCGAACAGCCTTTCATAATAGGTTCCGATGCTGGCGGCGCACCGGGCGAGTTCATCCGGATTATAGTAGAGTTCACGGAAAAACAACTCCATGGGCATTAGTTCGCGTTGGAGCAGATGCATCGGCGACGCCGCCGGATTTATAAAACCCACGGCGATGCCGCTCTCGCCCACGTTCTCGGCATATTCGCGATACCCCTCCTCGTTCGGAACGACCCTCGCGTTTTCAAAAATATAGCCCACGGCGGCATAATCGTCGCGGCTCTTGATGGCGTGCTCGGCGACGTGGGTGATGCTGATGCCCGCCCGGCGCATGTCTTCGTTATAAACGGTGGTGGTGGTGACCGCGCCGACCGGCGTGCGATAGGCGACGCGGGTTCGGTCGCCCTCGGTCGTGACGGTGAATTTCACGTTTTCCAGTTTCGTGGCGTAAGGTAACGACCAGAGATTATAGATTCCCAGGGCGCGGTGGACGTCATCGAGCGGCGTTCTCAGGTCGCGGAACTGCGGAACAACGGCATGATAGGCGAAGCCGAGGTCGTCGATCATCTCGCGGAGCGTGGCATGGCGATACTTCGCGGGCAGCGTGCCGGCCCGCCGGTTGGCGCTGTACCACAAATCCAGGCGGGGGGCCCACGGGATCATGTCCGTCCCCTCGCCCCTCAGCGTCGCCAGCATCCGCTCGCGGTGATTCATCGCCCGGCACCTCTTTCAAAGGACGGTATGGAGGCCATCGTTTTGGCAAACCTTGTTTTTCGTGTCTTTTCGTGTGCTTTCGTGGCTCATTCAGATAAAAACCTTTCGGTCCTATGCGACAGCGTTTTCGATCTCCGCCTGCGTGACGGCGACGTGTTTCATGTGGGTGCGGTTCCAGGTGTAGGCGAGGTGGATCCGGCCGTCGGAGGTTTGGGCGATGGCCGGATATGAATATTCGGCCCCCCGCGTCTCCGGTTCGATTTCCCGCCGCAGCGGCCACGTCGCCCCATCGTCGTAAGACAGGGCGATGTTGAGCGGTGAACGCATGCGGCCGGACTGGTGATTGTAAGCCAGGGCCAGGACGCCGCTTTGCAGACGGATCATTTGGATCGAGCTGTTGTTGTTGGGCAGGGCCGTCGGCTCGGGATGCGACCAGTTGCGCCCGTAATCGTCGGAGCGCGACCGCCAGATGACGGCCCAGCGCGGATCGTCGCCGTTCCAGTAAATGCGCGAGCGCAAGAGGGCCAGCAGACGTCCGTTTTCAAGTTCCACGACGGTCGGTTGCGCCAAGCCCGGGCCGGCCACCATCCGCCCGTAGCGGCGCCACTGGCACAAGTCCGCGCTCACGGCGACGCCGCCTTCGTTGCCGCCCATCCCTTCGAAGCCGGGCCTCCCGCCGCCGCGATTGTCGTAGATGGGCAGCAGGTATTCGCCGTTGGACATCCGGATGGCGGGGTTCCGGCAGATGTAACCGAATTCCTCGGTCAGCGCTCCCCGCTCGCCCCACGTGGCGCCGCCGTCGGCCGACGCGCGGTAATGAACCAGGCAATGGCTCCAGTGGGCGCCCTTGGCGGCGGCTGCCGCACACCGGCATGCGGCGTAGGAAAGCGTGTAGAAGATCAATACCCGCCCGTCGTGCACGGGCATCAGAACGCCATTGCCCACCGGATAACCCGGCTCCTCCACGATAATCCGCGGCTCGGTCCACGCCCCGTCGGACTGGAGCGTTTGCATCGTCAAGACCGTGTCGGGCTCCCCTTCGGCCGAACCGCGGAAGCATATGAAGGCCAGGCGGCCGCCGGGCATGACGACCAGGTTGGCGGCGTGACTCGAAGCGAAACGAGGCATCGGCGAGCAGATGAACTGGCTGAAAAAACGCATTGATCTCCTCGCGGGCATACTGACCGACGTCGCCGTGACCCTTCGCTCAGGGGCGGCATTTCCATGGGCCGACGGCGATGCCGTGCTGGCGCAGGAGCAGGTTGATCTGGCCCAGGTGGTGATGAAAGTGTTTGAGCGTATAAACCAGACGTTCGCCGATCGTCAAGCCGGTCCACTGGAAGGCGTTGTCGCTTGCGGCGAGCGTGTCGTCGGTCAGCGTCTCCAGCCAGACCGTCACCCGGCGGCGAACGCGGTCGGAATACGCGCGCATGTCCGTGATGGCCGGAATCCGGTCGATCGCCACAACGAGTCCGTCGCCGCCGAACCCGAAGGGATCGAGTTCGGTTTTGCGGTGGCCCGTGCGGCAATAACGCTGGGTGCTCTGGACGGTGTGAAAGGCCAGGCGGGCGATGGCATAGGGAGGCGTGGTTTCGGCACGCCACGCCGCGTCGGTGCAGCGGCCCAAGGCGTCTTCGAGCATGTCCCATGACAGCGCATACTGGCGCCGAAGAGCATCGATCCGTGGCGATGCGGCGGTCGTGGTCATGGCGCGTTCCCGGTCGCGTGGTTTGGCGGCTGGCGCGATGCACAACGCCATCATGAAGCGACCCGCCGCGAACAGTCAACTCCGATGGCGGAACGGGATACATTCCGGGGGTGTCCCGCAATTTCGCGAAATCCTCTCGCCGACGGCTAAACCGTTTGACACCGACATTCCGGCTTCCTACGATATGGTAGGTTTAGCCATGGGAGGAAGATGGATGAGCAAGGCAACCGAAACGGAACTGACTAGGCCGGCGGCAACGTCACTTGGAGCCAAAGCGCCCTCGACCGGCGGCGCTCCAATGCCGGGCGGCGCGCCGCCGGCCGGCGGCGGGGCGCGGGTCAAAGACCAGGTGCAGGAACTGTCGCTGCTCTTCGAAATCAGCCAGGCGCTCGACAGCACCCTGGACCTGCGCGAGGTCGTCGGGCCGGTGCTGCGGGCCATCGCCCGCCACATGGGTATGTCGCGCGGCACGCTGTCGCTGCTCAACCGCGACACGGGTGAAATCACCATCGAGTCCGCTCACGGGCTTTCCGACAGCCAGCAGGCGCGCGGCCGTTACAAGCTGGGCGAAGGCATCACCGGCAAGGTGATCCAGACGGGTCGGGCGCTGGTGGTGCCGCGGATCTCCGAGGAGCCCAAATTCCTCAACCGCACCGGCGCGCGCGGGCGACTCAGCAAGAGCGACATTTCATTCATCTGCGTGCCGATCAAGCAGGGGCGCGACGTCTTCGGCGCGCTGTCGGTCGACCGCCTCTTCTCCGACGAAGTATCCCTCGAGGAAGACGTGCGCCTACTGTCGATCATCGCCTCGCTCATCGCCCAGGCCGCACGCCTGCGCCAGTCGGTGCGCGAGGAGCGCGAGCGCCTGATGGAGGAGAACATCCGCCTGCAGGAGGAACTCAAGGACCGCTTCCGCCCCTCGAACATCATCGGCAACTCCAAGGTGATGCAGGCCGTCTACGACATGATCGCGCAGGTATCCAAGAGCAACGCGACCGTCCTCATCCGCGGCGAAAGCGGCACGGGCAAGGAACTGGTCGCGCACGCCATTCACTACAACAGCCTGCGGGCGGCCAAGCCGTTTATCAAGGTCAACTGCGCCTCGCTGAGCGAATCGGTGCTCGAAAGCGAATTGTTCGGCCACGAGCGCGGCGCCTTCACGGGAGCGCTGACCTTGCGCAAGGGGCGCTTCGAAATGGCCAGCGGCGGCACCATCTTCCTCGACGAGGTGGGCGATTTCAGTCCGGCGATCCAGGTTAAAATGCTACGCGTCCTGCAGGAACGCGAGTTCGAGCGCGTGGGCGGCTCGGCGACGGTCAAGGTCGACGTGCGCGTCATCGCGGCAACCAACCGCGACCTGGAGGCTCTGATCGCCGAGGGCGCCTTCCGCCAGGATCTCTATTACCGGCTCAACGTCTTTCCCATTCACCTGCCGCCGCTGCGCGAGCGCAAGGCCGACATCCTGCTGTTGGCCAACCATTTCGTCGAAAAATACAGCCGCGCCAACCACAAAAACATCCGCCGGATCTCGACGCCCGCCATCGACATGCTCATGAGTTACCACTGGCCCGGCAACGTGCGCGAACTGGAAAACTGCCTCGAACGGGCCGTCCTGCTCAGCAGCGACGACGTGATCCACGGCCACCATCTGCCGCCGACTCTACAGACGGCCGAGGCCAGCGGCACCTCGTTCAAGGGGACGTTGCAGGCGACCCTCGACGGCGTCGAGCGCGAACTGCTACTCGACGCGCTCAAAAGCGCCCGGGGCAACAAGGCAAAAGCGGCGCGCGCCCTGGGCATCACCGAGCGCCTCATGGGTCTGCGGGTCCGGCGCCACGGCATCAATCCCCGCCGTTTTCGTTCCTTGACGTAGGAACGCCATTGCATTCATACCGTTTGGTATCTTCTTGCTAATGACTCCGCCATGCCTGGACCGTTGTCGAACCCCCTCGGCCTTTTCCTGCCGGAACGTCGAAACTCCTTGATCGACGGGGGTTTTGTGAGCCGCGGAACCGCGGACGCCGCGGCTCCGGCTTGTTTGGCACGGCGCTTGCTCCTTCCCATCGGCAAGGCGGCGGACGCGATGGGTTATCCGCCCCTTCGCCCCCGCCCCGGCCGGCGAACAAGCGGCGTGGTTATAACCCGCCGGTTTTTACACGATACTGGAATGGATCGCCGGGGCGCTGACGCCGCGTTCGGAGCGCCGGTCCGCCGGGTCCGACCGGACCTTTCGCCAACGGAAAGACGGACGTCATGAAACTGTGCAAAATCGAATGCATCATCAAGCCGTTCAAGCTCGAAGAGGTGCGGGAGGCCTTGACCGAATTCGGGATTACGGGCCTGACCGTCTATGAAGTCAAGGGTTTCGGCCGCCAACGCGGCCACAAGGAAATCTACCGTGGATCGGAATACAAGGTTGATTATATACCCAAGCTCAAACTCGAAATATTGATCGGCGCCGATCAGGTCGATGCGGCGATCGAAGTGATTATCAGGGCGGCGCGCACGGGGCAGATCGGCGACGGTAAAATCTTTGTCACGCCGCTCGAATCGCTGACGCGCATCCGAACCTCGGAAAAGGGGGTCGACGCCCTCTGACGCCCTCCCCGCCTCGCGGCGACTGAACCATATCCCCCGCCTCGCATCGTGGCCAACGTCACAAGGCGTCAAACGCGCCCCAGGGAAGAGGGGAGTTTTTTGCCTGCGCGGCGAACGACCCGTAACTCGAAAGGTCCGCGCCACACCATGACTCGTGAATCCAACTCCGCGCATCGCTGTGACCAAAGGAGAAACCCGAAGATGAAGATCCGGACACCACGCTCGAGATGGCTGGCGTTGCTGGCCGCCTTGCCGGCGGCGCTGGCCCCTTCCGCGGCGCTGGCTCAGAACGCCGCCGCATCCACGCCGAAGATCGACACCGGCGACACCGCCTGGCTGCTCATCTCGACGGCCCTGGTGCTGCTGATGACGCCCGGCCTGGCGTTTTTCTACGGCGGCCTGGTGCGCAGTAAAAACGTGCTGGCCACGATGATGCAGTCGCTGACGGCGATGGCCATGGCCGGCGTCTTGTGGATCGTCCTCGGCTACAGCCTGGCCTTCGGGCCGAACCTTGGCGGCCTGATCGGCGGCCTCAACTACCTGTTCATGCACGATGTCGGCCTCGAGCCCAGCCCCATCTACGCCCCCACCACCCCGCACCTGGCGTTCATGGCGTTCCAGGGGATGTTCGCCATCATCACGCCGGCCCTCATCGGCGGCGCGATCGCCGAACGCATGAAATTCAAAAGCTTCCTGTGGTTCATCTCGCTCTGGCTCCTCTTCGTCTACGCCCCGCTGGCCCACTGGGTCTGGGGCGACGGCGGCTGGCTGCTCAAGCTGGGCGCGCTGGACTTCGCCGGCGGCACGGTCGTCCATATCAGCTCGGGCGTTTCGGCCCTCGTGGAGATCTCCATGTGACCGCGCCGGCGCGAGTTTCCCCGCGAGCCGCTCCTGCCTCACAACCTGCCCTTCGTCATTCTGGGCGGCGGGCTCCTGTGGTTCGGGTGGTTTGGCTTCAACGCCGGCAGCGCGCTGGGCGCCAACGGCCTGGCGGCCAACGCCCTCGTCGTCACACACGTCTCGGCAGCCGCCGCGGCCCTTACGTGGATGTTCAACGATTGGATCCGCTTCGGCAAGCCCACGGCGCTGGGCACGGTCTCGGGCGCGGTGGCCGGGCTGGTGGGCATCACGCCGGCGGCCGGCTTCGTCGCCCCCTGGGCGGCGATCGTCATCGGCTGCCTGACGGCCCTTTGCTGCGCCAACTTCGTGCACTGGCGCACCCGCCGGGGAATCGACGACTCGCTCGACGCCTACGGCGTGCATGGCATCGGCGGCACGGTCGGCGCGATCCTGACGGGCGTGCTGGCCACGGCCGCCGTCAACAAGGCCGCCGGCGGGGGCCTGATCGAAGGCAACGCCATGCTGGTCGTCAAACAAGTGGTCGGCGTCGCAGCCACCTACATATACGCCGGGGGCCTGTCGTTCGTGATCTTGAAAATCCTCGACAAAACAATGGGATTGCGCGTCAGGGACGAGGAGGAAATGATCGGCCTGGACCAGACGCAGCACGGCGAAACGGGCTACTCGTTGTAAGGCGGCGGCTCACCGATTGGATGGCGTTAAATAACGAATGCGATCACGATTACGATAACGATTACGATAACGATAACGAAGATGGGGATGCACACCCGAAGAAGGTTGGAAGATACAGGAGCGACGAAGCGATGAAACTCATCCGAGCCATTATCCAGCCGCACCGCCACT